>JAGGVB010000163.1 GCA_021158245.1 bacterium
AACTTCATATGGATCAGGGTGAAGGCCAGAACTGGCACTACTCCCCGGGAAATCTGTTCAGCAAAACAAAAAAAATATATTTTGATCCTGCAAAGGACACCACTATATCAATTATTCTTGATAAAAAGATTCCGCCTCTTCCAGAACCAAAGGATACAAAGTGGGTTAAAAATATCAAGATAAAAAGCGAACTGGTTTCAAAATTCTGGGGACGGCCCATGTATATTAGCGCCAGGGTGCTATTGCCAAAGGGATTTTATGAACACCCTGATGCGCACTATCCCGTAATATACCAGCACGGCCATTTTTCAAACGAGAACCCCGGATGGTTTGAGCCTCCTGAAAACGGAAAGCCTGGTAATGATTTTTACAATGCATGGACTTCAGACAATTTTCCAAGAATGCTCATTGTTACATTCCAGCATACAAATCCATATTATGATGATTCCTATGCTGTAAATTCCGAAAATATTGGTCCGTACGGGGATGCTTTTATCAAAGAAGTCATTCCAGTTGTTGAAAAAAAGTTTCGTGCTATTGCAAAACCATACGCACGTATTCTCACAGGCGGATCCACAGGAGGATGGGAATCCCTTGCCGAGATGGTATGGTACCCGGATTTTTTCGGAGGCACATGGACTTTCTTCCCTGATCAGATAGATTTTCACTATTACGAACTTGTAAACCTCTACAATCCGAAGAATGCATACTTTATTGAACACGAATGGTCAAAAGTCCCTATTCCAGGATCCCGCCGAACAGACGGCATGCCGAGGTATCTGATGTATCAGGAAACACTTAAGGAAGAGGTTATAGGAGACAGATACAGATCCGGCGGCCAGTGGGCAGTATGGAATGCACTTTTTGCTCCTGTTGACAAAGACGGATATCCCAAACCATTGTGGGATCCATGGACAGGAAAGATTGATTCCTCTGTGGCAAAATGGGCAATTGAGCATTACGATATTACTTATTATCTTAAGAAAAACTGGAAAACAGTGGGTCCCAAATTAACCGGCAAGATAAATATTTTTTGCGGCAGAATGGATAACTGGTGGATTGAGGAGGCTGTTTACCTTTTTCATGATTTTCTGACTTCTACTGAAAATCCCCATTATGAAGGCAGGTTTGAATACGGAATAAGAGCCGGCCACGGCTGGAGCCCATGGGAGGAAAAAGGAGACGCAGGGGGAATGTACAGAGAAATGGCTGAACACATTAAGAAGAATGCTCCTGAGGGGGAAGATACTACTGCGTGGAATTATTGAGGAAATTTATCTGCGGATTTGAAGCAGAACGGTATTTTGTATCTGAAAATAGCCTTTTTCAATTCATTTATACAAATGTTAAAAATTGCAGAGAGATATCCCAAACTATGAATATTATTGATATCATAGGGGTGTTGACGGAATCCACTGGATGACGAGAGATGAGCTGAAGGAGTGGGGATTGATAACAAAATAAAAGAGAGTTGTTTTTTTTTGAGTTCTGTTTTTAAGGATTCGGTTAATTGTATCCCGCACTGAAAAATATGGGTAAAACAGACATTGTACGTGTTTGTATTTTCCCTCTGCATGGGAAAAGATAATATTTTAATTTTGTTGCTATTTTTTCAGGTTGGAAAATTGTGCGGGCCAATAATATTATTTTTTAGTCAACTTTTTTCGCGCTGTCACTATGAATAAAAATATCTTTAATTATTTGAAAATCAGAATCTGTAAACTCCTTTGTTAACCATAACAGGCCGAGATAACATATTGCCAACAGAAAAGACTTAAGCAAATCCCAGAGAATATTCCCCTGGAAATAATAGAACGGCAAATAGAGAAGCAGCGCCCATCCTGAAATTCTCAGGAATGATATTTTGGGTACAAGATACCCTCCATTTAAAAATATCAACCTGCCGCTAACAGATATTCCAATAACAGCCGCAACAGTAATACTTACACCTGCTCCGAGCATCCCATATTCAGGGACTAATAATCTACAGAATAAAATATCAACAAGAACAATACCTATGGTAATCAGAAGAACCTGTTTCATAAAATTTTTTGCAATTAATATTGTATTAAAAATACAAAATACCGAAATCATAGACAAACCGAAAGAAACAACGGGTAAAATTTTTGAAGCGGGAATATACTTATATCCGAAAGCCAGCCTGATGATTGAATTAGCACTTGTCCCGAGAATCAACACAACGAGAAAAACAAAAATTAAAAAATACCTTGAAAATTGCTGAACAAGCATTTGAACCCGATCATTATCTTTTTGCCTTAATGCAAGAGATATTGATGGTAATAATGCCGCTGAAACAGCAATAGAAAAGAAATATGGCAATTTCCCCAGGGCTGTTGCAGAAACATAGTAACCTATAATTTTAGGGTCCCAATAGTATGAAACAAACCACAAGTCAATATAGAGCAAAGCAGACAAACTGACAAAGTACAAAATGTTCGGAAGAATAAAACTAAAATAAGATATTTTTTGTAATGGAGAAGTATCCTTTGGATACTTTGTTATCACCAGAGCAACTCCTAACCCCGTTATTGAAGCCATTGTATTGCCAATAATTGCTCCAAGCAGTGATAATTTTGTTGACACAAGAATAAAAATAAAAATTAATTTAGATATTGAATATACAAAACCCAGAATCGAGTACTTTTCAAATTGATGGAGGCCATTTTGGATGCCGACATAATAGCGAAACAAGCCATAAAAGATAATATCAAATCCTGCAATTCTCAAAACCGTTGTCAGCTCATTTTTATGAAAAAACTCCGTGATTATCGGTGATAGTAATATAAAAAGGCCTGCAGCAATACTTGAATATAGAAACTGCCATTTAAAAGTCTTCTGCTTAAGAGAGCGCATAGCCTTTGGATTGGCTCCCCCGAATTTTTGAATGAGCTCAGGAATTCCTGTAATGACAAACACTTCCACAACTAAAAGAATGGACATGACCCAGCCGTAATACCCAAACTTACCAGGCCCCAAAAACCTGGCCAGGCCGAAATTTAAAGTAAAACCTGCAAGTAAAAAAACACCCTGCGACAGGACCATCAAAAATATACCACGTGCTATCATCTTAAATTTATAGTCCTTTTAAAGTTCGCCGTTTTCTCTAAGCATAGCCCACAGTTCATCCATTAACTGCATATTCTGCAGTATATCTTCCTTTCGTATCGGCAGTTCAGTAGAATATAACAAGCTGTTATAGAATAATTGAATAAGACGATTGGCGCCTGAGAATAAATCAAACTTTCCCGTAAGAAATTTCCTGAAATTCCTATAACCCGTACGCTTCAATTTCTTTCCTTGAGAAATAATATTCAAAAACCGATTGACTGTACGGGGTAATAATGAAATTTCATTATCAGTGTAACAATATTGATTTAAAAAATCAATGTGCAGTTTCCCTGCCGTACCATATATATTAGTAAACTGATATCTCGGAGAAAGAGTTAATGAAAGATTTAAAGCACCTGTTGTTTCTTCTCCTTCAGCAAGAATCCTCAACTCATCGGTTTTCATCATTGAAGCAACACGATTAAATTTACCAATTGCTTTGATTTTTTTAATATCATCCATCAAATCTGTCATTATATAAAGGGGATGAGGTAAAAAATCCTGATATAAACTCCCCGGTAACTTGTATCCCCAGAACGAAGATGAATTATAAGGCTCCGCTATCGGATCAAGCTGCACACCATACCAACACTCAACATGTGAAACTCTGCCAATTGCTCCGGAACTGATAATTTGCCTCGCTTCTACCATAACATCATCATACAAATGATTGAAATCAGCACAAATTTTAACTCTGTTTTTCTGTGATGACTCAAATAATCCTTCAGCTTCTTTTAAATTTAAACTGAACGGTTTTTCAATAAATACATGGCACCTTTTTTCCATGGCAAACAAAGCTATATCATAATGTGTCTGCGGCGGAGTTAATATATGTACAACATCGAGTGATTCATTATCAATCATCTCTTTATAATCATTATAAAATTTCCCGATATTATATTGATCGGCCTTTTCTTTGCCTCGCTGCTCATTGACATCAGCTGCAGCGCAAATATTGACCTTCTCCATTTTGCTTAAAATTGACAAATGCATTTCAGAAATTCCACCGCAGCCGATAATACCAACCTGTAACGGTTTGCGTTTTCTGCGGAAATCAGCAGTCTCTTTTTTCATATAAAATAAACGTCCAGGAGTCCGTCTCTCTTTATGCCAATTCATCGTTCTTTTAATACTCTCATCAAATGCAACATAAGGTTCGCTTCTTAACTCCTCTTTTGAAAGTGTGTTTGAGTATATTATCCCATCTTTATAGATGCGTAAATTAAGTGCTCCCATAGGTGCTTGTTTTCCCATAAGTCCGAAAATAAACTTTAGCCCCTGCTGAGCGAGAAACATAAACCAATAGGGTATTTTGATAATCTTGAGATTGGGATTAACATTCTTCTTTATTAGCTTCAGATATTGATTCCTGCTGATTTTTTCGTCTTCAGTCAAATTGTAACACTTGCCCACTGTTTTTGAATTCCGGAGACAAAGCAGCACTGAATCTGCAACATTTTCGACATAGGCTATGGGCAATGAGCCCTTTCCATTACCGATTCTAATAATACTATTATCACTTAAAGCCAATCCTGTACTGGCCGGAAAAATCGGGCCGCCCGGGCCATAAATAACACCGGGCCTCAACACAGTAACCGGTAACCCAAAAGATTGATATGATTTCCAAACCAGTTTTTCAGCTTCAATCTTTGATTTCGAATAATAAGTAAATTTTTTTGCTTCAAAAGAATCATCTTCATGAAAAACCGGATGCCGCCCCATTGTTGAATGAGAATAAACGCTGCAGGAACTAATATGTATCAGGCGTTTAATTTTGTATTTCTGACAAAGGTCCAATAATAATTCTGTTCCTTTAATCGTTACTTTTTCAAAATAATCCCAGGGACCACTCATCGTTGCAGCAGCATGTATTACCATATCAACTTTACTTAATGCTGTCTCAATGGCCTCTCTATCATTAATAGTACCATTGACAATGGTAATCTTTTCATTATTCAAATCTTTTACATTTGAAGTCCGCCTTGCTAAAATAAAAACATGGTATCCTTCTTTTATAAGCCTGTTTACAATATGCTTGCCTACAAAACCTGTACCGCCTGTAATAAACACACTTAACTCTTTGTCATTTGTCATTGCAATTAGATCCTTTTATTGTTTTTATAAATTTACCACGGCCATTAAACAGGCCTGTTCAGCAATAGTTGAGTTTTATAATATCCACAACCCTTTTTTACACAGATAAATATACACTTTTTATCGAGACAATGTCAAGTATTGTTAGTGATTTCTTACACGCCTGAAAATGCAAATAATTAAACCGGCCGATATCTTCGGGAAATTTGTTTATTGTTCAAAATGAGTAACAATGAAACAATTATTCTGTTGAATTTTACATTTGATATCCAGAGGGCCTTCCAGTCTGTAATTCTATTTTATTTAATGATGTAATTCCTCTGATTTCCGTAGATATTGACACCCTTTCATTGTAACATCCCAGGATTTATGCTAATTTATAATGTGTCTCCCTGCAAAGCAGCCTTTTTCAATTCATTTATACAAATTAAGACATTTAATTACAGGACGTTACAATATGTCTGAATTTATTTATTCACTGGTTGCGGGAAGGTAAAAATACCTATTGACCTAATGCACAATTTTATGTAATTTAGCTTACATTTGAATGCTATATGAAAAAGAATGGTACTGGAAACAATCACAATAATATTATTTATAGAGCAAACTTCCGGACTATTCAACCAGGTTGAACACAGTGAGACTTAAATGATTCTGAAGCACAGCAATGCAATCACCGGAATATCACTTTCTTCAATAAATGATAACTTCATTGCATCATCATTTTTGTTTAATCATCTAACCATTATAATACGGCGAGGAGCAGCTTGGCCAAAAAAATAAAGGGCATTAACTGCAGTTTATCCTTATATCCATTATTCTGTTAACCATTCACTCTCGGAGAAAAAACATGAAAAAAGAAGCCTGTTTTTCTGCATTAATTATATGCGCAGCTAATTTTTTATTTGCACAAGATGAAATACCCGATTCAACCAAGGTGTATAAATTGAAGGAAGTTGTTATTACAGCTAACAGACAGCCAATAGAATTAAAAAATAACCCCGGTTCAATTTCAGTAATTACAGGCAAAGAACTATCTATCATGCCGAAAAAAACAGCAGCGGATGAAGCGCTGCGTTTAGTTCCCGGAGTACGCATTGACAACCAGCACGACGGAGAACGGGTACACGTTTCAATACGCGGCCAGGGAATACTGACTGAACGTGGGTTGCGCAGCATAGGCGTAATTATAGACGGAATTCCTGTTAACGACCCCTCTGGCTTTGCACCGGATTTATACGATGTTGACTGGTCAGCAGTGAACAACATTCAGGTTATAAGGGGCCCTGTTGCAGGACTGTACGGAACAGGAGGTGCAGCAGGAGTTATCTATATTACTACAAATGACGGCGGGAAAAAATCCGCACAGGGAGAATTCCGCCAATCTGCCGGGTCAAACGGATTCTTAAAATCTTTTATGCAGATTGACGGTTCCAAAGGAGCGGCAAACTATCGCATAAGTTATTCAAGAACCCGCGGAAACGGATACCGGGATCATCAGGCCTTCCGCAGCAACAAACTTTATGAAAAACTGAACTTTTATCCGTCTGACAGGCTGAGCCTCACCCAGATTATTTCCCATACAGACTATTTTCAGCAGAATCCAGAAGGCCTGAACCTCGGACAATTTGACAACCTGAGGCAGGCTAACCCGGATGCGCGTCCCTTTAATGAATATCAGAAAACAAACAGGACAACAATCGGGCTTCACGGAACATATCTTATTGATACGATACAGGGAATAGAATTTACTTCATATCTGCGCGCATGGAACTATAAGGAAACAAGTAACAGGTGTGCAGAGTACAGAACAATTACCAACCCCGGAGCAAGTGTACAATATAATTTACATTTGCATTCTGCGAGAGTAAAACATGAACTCAGCGCAGGCGCAGATTATAAACAGCAAAGCATAAACATGTACAAGCTGCAGAGCGCAGGCAGCCCCGAAAGGATTGAAAGTATAGATGAAACAAATATTGAAACTGACAGCCTGCTTGCAAATCAGATTATTACCCAGCAGAGTACAGGCCTGTTTCTGCTGTACAGGCTGAATATCGGAAAATTCAATTTAATGGGAAATGTCCGGTACGACTATCTTTTAAATGAACTTAAAGACAAAATGGCCATTTCCGAATCCGGAAAAACTGACAAAAACTTTTCAGAACTATCAGGCAGAATCGGAACAAGCTATAATTTTACAGACTCTTTTACTCTGTTTGCAAACTGGAGCCAGGGTTACATGCCGCCCTCTACAGAAGAGCTGGCCAGCAATCCTGCAGGCTATTCAGGGTTTAACACACATCTTATTCCTGCAACATCAAACTGCTACGAAACAGGTGTAAGGGGTTCTATAGGAAGAAAATTGTCGTATGATATATCAGGATTTTACATGAAAACAAAAAATGATTTCTTCCGTTTTAAGCAGACAGGCAGAGGAAATCAGGAGGTGTTTTACGGAAATGCGGGAAACAGCACCCGATACGGAATTGAGAGTTTTATTTCAGTTAAGATAATTAAAAACCTTTCATGGCAGACAGCCTACACCTACTCCGATTTTAAATATACTTCATCGGAAATTGATCCTGTTTATACAGATACCTCCTATGTTCTCACTGCTCCCCCTGCACCGGGCCAATGGCTGCCCAATTCTCCGAAACATCATATCTATTCGGAAATCACGTGGTCATTAAGTAAATATCTGAAACTCAATTTCGGAACAGAATATCAGTCGGAATGGGCCATATACACAGACGCAAAAGCATACAATGGAGAGCTTGACCCTGAAGTTTACAAAAACTGGACAGATGGATTTACTCTTTACAATGCAGGCATTTCATACAAATTTAATATTAACGGCACCAGAGGTGAGTTCAGTATTTTTGGCCGCAATCTGGCAGGAGCAAAATACATGGCATTTACAGAACCGGATCCTGACGG
>JAGGVB010000164.1 GCA_021158245.1 bacterium
GATATGGCAGAAGCAATGGGTGTGGATTTAAAACAGCTTGAAAGAGATGCACTTACAATCAAGCCTTCTATAAAAGTTGTTTTTACCTGCGCCAAGACTGGTGAAGGTATTGAAGAGCTGATTTCCGTTTTAAATGTTTAGGGCTTGCTATGCATGAAACAGTAATTGCGAAGTCAATAGTTGAGACAGTTTTAAGGGAAGCGGAAAAACACAATGCAGCAGGTGTTGAATCTGTTGAGATTGTTATTGGAGATCTTACATTTCTCGGAATAGAGCAGATTAAGTTTTGGGTTAATACGAATTTGGAAGATACTATTGCACAGGGGGCTAAACTTATATTCAAGAGGGAAAAAGGCGCGCTTAAATGTAATGATTGCGGATATGAAGGAGACCTTCAGATCAATGAAGACCCGGCGTACCATTTTCATCTTCCTCTTTTTGCATGCCCTGTGTGTAGAAGTTCTGCTATAGAAATTATAAGGGGGAAAGAGTCAATTATAAAAAGCATTAAGTTATTAAAAGAAGATTGATAAATGAAAGGCACGGTAAAATTATATAAATTACCGTGCCTCAGAATTAATGTATCAGAAAGAAGATATTAATACTAAATAAGATCTTCCTTGATATTTATGTAAAGGTCCTTCTTGATCTGGTCAATCCATTTTTGCAGAATTTTTTGTCTTTTAACATTAAGCGCCCATTCTCTTATTCTGTCCCAATCATCTTTAAGGTTAATCTGACGCTTGTCCTGCTTGTCTTCCAATTTGACAATGTGATAACCAAACGGGGTTTTAAAGGGCTTGCTGATTTCACCCGGCTTTAAAGTGTCTATTGCATTAACAAATTCCTGAATCTGAAGCTGATCAACAGGCAGCCAGCCGAGCTCTCCACCACTATCTTTGGTAGATACATCGGAAGAATATTTTTTTGCAAGCTCCCCGAAATCCGCTCCGTTTAAGGCATCGTTACGGATCTCCTCAAGTTTGTTGAGTACGTATTTTTCATCGTCTTTTGTCGGCTCAAGGCGTATAAGAATGTGGCGGACTCTTATTTGATTATCTTTTTTATCTTCAAGTTTAATAAGATGAAGCCCTATGGGTGTTGTCACAATATTGGATATCTCGCCTGGTTTAAGGCTAAACGCAGCATCCTCAAAAGATTGATATAGAGTCCCTCTTTCAATATAACCGAGATCTCCGCCTTTTCGCGCAGTAGCGGGGTCTTCAGAATAGAGAGATGCCAGATCTTCAAATGAAGCACCCTTTAATATTTTATTTCTGATATCTGTAAGTTTTTTTACAGCAGCATCTCTTGCTGCACCATGTGAACGGACATCCATCAGGATGTGGCTTATCTTAACCATATTCTGCATTTGAGGAAGGCTGTCTTTCATGGTTTCGTAAAAACGTTCAACTTCTCTTCGTGAGATAGTGGCACCTGCGAGTTTTTTCTGCTGGACTTTTTGAGCGATAAGCTGTTTTTTAATATCTTCCCTGTAGTCATTTTTAATCTGTGTAATACTTTTGCCGAAGTATTTTTCCACTTTTTCTTTTGAACCGAGCTGTTTAACTATCTGATTGATTCTGTCCTGAAGTGCAGCATCCACCTGCTGGCTTTCAACTGTTATGGTATCTTCCTTTGCCTTTGCAAGAAGTACCTTTTCATTAATCAGGTTCTGCAGAATATCATGTTTGATTTTGTTGAACGTATCTGTCTGAGTCTGCGGGTTAATATTATTCTGCAGGGCATATGCCTGAGAAGCCTGAATAAGTTCTGTTTTCAAAATAATTTCTTCACCCACAATTGCAACTATTCCGTCAATAACCTGCTGAGAATAGACTCCGATAACCGGAATAAGCAGGAGTATGATGAGAATGGGTAATAATTTTTTCATAATTAATGACTCTCTGTTAATTTATAACAATTAATTCGCGGCAGCAGAATCAGCATTGCCTGTTTTTGAAACAGGAGTAATAATATCAACTTTCTCGCTGTGCTGAAGCTGGAACAAAAGATCATAATATACGGATCGTTCTTTGGTAACGCGAAGCCGCTGAGCGATTTCATCTTTAACATCATTGAGTTCTTTTATGCTGCCCTTTGTCCGTTTCTTAATAATTTTAATTATATGATAACCTTGCGGACTTTTAAAAACAGGAGAAACAGTACCTGGCCTAAGACGGAATGCATATCTCGCAACTTCAGGGATAACGTCTTTTCTTGTGAAAAAACCCATATCTCCGCCGCGTTCTTTAAAATAGCCTGCTGACCGTTCTTTTGCAACTGTTTTAAAGGGCTTCCCTGCAAGAATTTCCTGATGAGCAATATTCGCTTCAGCTCTGGTTTTTGTAAGTATATGAAGTGCGCGCACCTCATCTTCCGCTACCTGAAAAAGGTCAGTGTTGTTTTCATAATAGGATGAAATTTCCTCATCGGAAACTTTGATCTTTTCCGAAAAGATTTTTTCAAGCAATTTCTGAATTACAAATTCTTTTTTGACTTTTTCAAGCTCTTCAGCGAGGTCTTTGGATTTGTCCAATCCCTGACGTTTTGCTTCTTCATAGAGAAGCTGGTTGTTAACCCAGTGTTCAACAAAGTCATGTTCCTGATCAGGCCGCATTTTCATAGCTTTCATTTGCTGCAGAATCTGTGAATGTGTTAGAACTGCTCCGTCGACTTTGGCTACAATATCACTTTTATCTTTTTTTGAGCAGGATACAAAAAAAGAAGCTGCGAATAAAAATACTGCAGAAAGCGATATGTTTAAAATACTATTCAAAAGCCTGTGCGAGAACTGCATCATAAATTTTCACCTTTAATTCGTTTCTTTTGTTAGCCAGCCATTCCTGTTTGCGTCTGTTCTTAATATCTTTGATGACATCCCTTTTTACCCTGTCTTCGACTTTGTTAAAAGGCTGGATTTCTTTTGCTTTCCTGTCAAGAAGTTTGATTATGGAAAAGCGTTTACCGAGGCTTATAGGGTCACTTATCTGCCCGGGTTTCATGTGGAATGCTTTATCGCCGATAACACCCCATGCACCTTTAGGGATGTAACCTATCACGCCGTTCTTTTTCTTGTACCTGGTTCTCTCAGTATATTTTTTTGCAAGCCTGGAAAAGCTTTCGCCCTTTTTTGCCCGTTTTGCAATTTTATATGCAAGAGCCTTGTCTCGTACCATTATTTCCTGAACTTTAACCTGTTCAGGCAGGGAATATTTCTTTTCCTTATTAGCTTCATAAAAGTCATGCATTTCTTTTTCCCCTGCAACGACATTTGTTTCAATGTCATTGTTTACAAAACGTTTTACCATTTCGTTTTTAAGTTGAATATCTGCATTAAAGACAATTTGGTGATTTTTATCAACACCTTTCTGTTTTGCTTGGTGTATAAGAGCATCTTCTGTAAGCCACCCGTCAATAGCTAATTGTACACCTTCTTTTCTGTAGAGAGCAAGTTGTCTGCGTTCAGGTGTAATTCTTACACGGGTGATAAAATCATTAACAGTGAAATTAGAATTTTTACATTTAACAAGAGTCATGTTTTTAATGTCAGCCGGAAGTTTTTTAAGAGAGTCAACAAGGTCTGTACGGGAAGCTTGTGCAAAAGGTGAAATTTTGCCGGCAAACTTTTTAAGGGATGAATCCTGCCAGGAGACAATGTATTCAGCTTTTGCATTTTTTAAGAATTTTTTTGCTTCTGACGACAGTGCCGCCCTGTTCATAGAACTGAGACGTTTGCGCATTTGTTTTCTTGCGTTTTTATACGGCTCCTGTTTGATGGTTTTGAACTTTTCAACTTTAAAAATAAACAGCCCCTGTTTATTATCAACAATGCCGGATATCTGGCCCTCTTTCATGGAAAAAATAGTTTTTCTTATGGGGTCGTCTTTTTTAACCCAGGTCATGGTTTGTATCAGGCCCCCGCGTTCGCGGGACGACGGGTCATCGGAAAGTTCTTTTGCAACTTTAGCAAAAGCTTCGCCGTTTTTTATTCTATCAAGAGCTTTTTGGGCTTTATCTTTTGCAGCTTTAATTTTTTCTATGCTGTTATCAGCCGGCTTTTTTATAAATATCATGCGGACAGTAGCCTCTTTCGCAAGCCGTGCGTAAAGGTCGCGTATATCTTTTTCTTTAATTATTTTGTCAATTATGACAATATCGTAAAGTTTTTTGATCATCTCCCCTTTTTTAAAGCCTTCAACATGGGCTTTAACAACAGAATCCTGATCCATGTTAGCTTCTTTTGCGCCGATAAGCAGAAGCCTGTCATCAATTAATTTATTGAGTAAATTTTTTCTTTCGTCAAGAGTAGATTTCTCCGCCTGTTTTAAAGGTTTGGATTTCAGGAACTCTTTCTTGAATTCATCAAGGCGTATAACATCCTTGTTTCCAATAGCCGCAACAATTGGGCTGTGTTTTGTGCAGCCATTGAAAAGATTTATAACGATCACCAAAAAAATGGCAAAAATCATAAGTTTACGAAACATGATACCTCCGTTTAATATATGATTGTTTTTGAGAAGATACTTAATAGTGTTCAGCTTTGCAACAACTTTTTCGTAATATCAAAAGGATTATGCTTTCCTGTTGATATTTTTATTCCGAATTTGTCTCCTTTAAGAAAATGTACATTATGTTCCGAACCTGTAGTAAAAGAACGGAGATACATTGAAAAAAGTTCCGGTGTTTCAAAACGTTCCGGCCAGGATTCATCAAGAAATAATCTTACCTCAGCTTCAGCTATAGAGATCCGTTTAAATCCTCTCTCTCTTCCGAGTATGCTTATACGTGCCGATTCAAGAAGTGTATCTGCTTCTTTCGGCAGAGGGCCAAATCTGTCTTTTAATTCATCCTCTATGTTAGTAATTTGTTTTAATCCCCGTGCAAGAGAAAGCCTGCGGTAAATATCTAATTTTAAATTTTCATCCTTAACATATAGATCAGGCAGGAATGCAGATAAGTGGCTTGATACAGAGCAGGATATTTCAGGCGGTGCCTGTTCAATATTATCAGATTCTGATTTAATTTCTTTGACGGCCTCTTCTATTAGCTTTGTATAAAGTTCAGCTCCTACGGCATCCATGATACCGCTCTGCTCAAGGCCGAAAAAGTTGCCGGCTCCCCGTATCTCAAGATCCCTTCTCGCAATTTGAAATCCTGCACCAAGTTCAGTAAACTCCTCAATTGTCCGCAGCCGTTTAACAGCTTCTTGTGATAGAAGGTGAAAGGGAGGAGTCAGCAGGTATGCATAAGCTCTGTTGCCTGATCTTCCTACCCTGCCTCTGATCTGATAGAGCTGCGAAAGGCCCAGCTGATCCGCTCTGTGTACTATTAAGGTGTTGACACTCGGCATGTCAAGGCCGGATTCAATTATCATTGTTGAGATAAGGCAGTCGTATTTACCATTACCGAAATCGAACATAACTCTTTCAAGATCTCTGCCGTCCATCTGGCCGTGAGCAACAGCAAGACGTACAGACGGAACGAGCCTTTTGACCATATCTGCTACGGCGTGGATAGATTTCACTCTGTTGTGTACAAAGAATACCTGCCCTCCCCTTTCCAGTTCCCGTTCAATTGCTTCGGCAATTACATTTTCTCTGAAAGGCACAACCTCTGTATGAATCGGCAGCCTGTCTCGCGGGGGTGTGTTTATAAGGGACATGTCGCGTATTCCTGCAAGAGAGAACTGAAGAGTACGGGGAATGGGTGTTGCAGACATGGACAAGACATCCACACTTTTTTTGAGGGCTTTTAATTTTTCTTTCTGCCTGACCCCGAAACGCTGCTCTTCGTCAATAATAAGAAGGCCGAGATCTTTAAAAATAATGTCTTTTGAAAAAAGACGGTGCGTACCGATAACAATGTCAATTTCACCTGTTTTAAGCCCGTCAATAATTTTAGACTGCTCCTTTCCGGATCTGAAGCGCGAGAGCATTTCAATTGTTACGGGAAATCCGGACAGCCTCTGTCTGAATGTATTGAAGTGCTGCTGAGCAAGAATTGTGGTCGGAACCAGAACAGCAACCTGTTTGGAATCATTAACAGCTTTAAAGCTTGCACGCAGAGCAACTTCTGTTTTGCCGAATCCCACGTCACCGCAGATAAGACGGTCCATTGGCCTGCTGCTTTCCATGTCTGTTTTAACTTCTTCAATCGCCTTTGCCTGATCGAAAGTTTCTTCATAAACGAAATTTGCTTCCAGGTTTTTTTGCCACGGAGTATCCGGAGAGAAAGCAAATCCGGGCTTGTGATGTCTTTCGGAATATAGAGAGATGAGCTCTTTTGCTATTTTTTTTACAGAGTCTTTAGTTCGTGCTTTCAGCTTTTCCCATGCACCTGTGCCAAGTTTGCTTATCTGTACAGAGGCCCCTTCTCTGCCGGAGTATTTTTGTATCCGCTCCATGGAATCAAGAGGAACGTACAGAATGTCTCCTCCCTGATATTCTATGGACAGGCACTCCTGCTCTGTTCCACCAACGTTAATTTTATCTAATTTAATGTATCGCCCTATACCGTGGTCTATGTGAACCACAAAGTCGCCTCTTTTAAGGGAGGAGAGCTCTCTAATGGGAGACCCTGATGTAAATTCCGCTCTTTTCCTTTTTAATCGTGATCTGCCGAATATATCTCTGCCTGTAATAACTGTCAGGTTTTGCCCTGTTAAATCGAAACCTGAATTCAAAGGGCTGATGCCGATTACGAAATTGTCTGCGGGATCTTCATTCAGATTTAAAAACGCCTGTATGCGGCCTTTCTCTTTTTCATCTCTGCAGCTTATAAAAACAGTTGAATGCTCTGATGCTTCTGCAAGGATTTTGCGGATTAGTTTCGGGGATGTTTCAGGGATTGAAACAGAGCGGGACTTGAAATTTATTACAGGACTGCTGCCTGAAAGAGAAGAAGAGAGAATCTGTGTAAAAGATGATGATGTTTTTTGAACAGTTACAGGATCTTCAAAAACTTCGGAGTTAGTTATGAATATTTTTTCGGCATTTGCCATGACAGTATCTCTGTCTCTGAAAAAGAGAATGGAACCCTCAGGCATCCATGCAGCAAGAGTTGACAGGCTCTCTTCCCAGGTTTGAATAGATGGCAGGAGAGTAAGGGATTCGGCTCTGCGTACAGATCTTTGAGTTGCCGGGTTGAATATTCGTAAGGAATCAATTGTATTTCCGAAAAATTCCGCCCTGTAAGGAACTGATGATGAAAAGGGAAAGATGTCAAGAATCCCGCCTCTCAAACTTATCTCTCCGGGCCGTTCTGTAACAGCTTCTCTTGTGTAGCCGAAATTAAATAGTTTTTTTATAAGGGATTCCATAGAAATGTTTAAACCGGGAGAAAGAGAAGCCATCTTGTCTGCAAAGGCGTCGGGTTCAGGTACTTTTTGGATAAAGCCTGAAGCGTCTGTAACAATAAATGCGGCCTTTCCTGAAGACAGAGAGCTTAGTGCCCTGCTCTGCATCCCCGCTTTTCTTGGGTTGAGTATTAGAGGGGCATCTTTATAATCCTGGCCTCCGGGGAAAAAGAAAGCGTGTTCCAGGCCGGAAACAGAGTTGATTTCGTCTGCAAGGGCTTCGGCCTGATCTTCGTCCGGGAGTACAACGAGAAATGTACGCCCGGCCTCCTCCCTGAGAAGGTAAAGCAAAACAGCTTCAAGAGAGCCCGTAATACCGGATATGTGAATATCCTTATGGGCAAGCGTTTCCTTCAGCAGGTTTCTGAATGGGCCGGATTCGTAAATTCGTGATAGTATTTGAGAAAGAATAGATTTCATAAAAGTAGCCGGTACCCGGTTTTATGTTATGCCTGTGTAAACCGTTACCAGAGTTCGTTTCGGCCTCCGGATAATTTCCGGAAAGGGATCGAAGGGTACCTTGTCCCATTTTTTTATTGAGTACTTTGCAGCGATTTTTGCAAGCTCTGACAGCTCCTGTTTAACATCAGGGCCCTTGATTGTAATTATTCTGCCGTGTGAAGGATTGAGCACAGAAGAGCACCATTTTACAAGTACCGAAGTTTTTGCAACGGATCTTGCCAGAACAGTGGAGAATATATAGTCGGAACCCTTTAGATTCTCAGCCCTCTCCCCTATTACTTCCACAGATTTTAATGCAAGAGATTTAACAGTATTTTCAAGGAACTGGGCCTTCTTTTTCCTTGATTCAACCAGAACAACAGGTGTCTCGGGAAAAAGAACAGCAAGTACAATACCGGGGAATCCTGCGCCTGAACCAAGATCCATTATCATTGTGTCAGAAGAGAAATCCGCATACCTGGCAAAGCCGAGCGAATCAATGAAATGCTGTTCTGCAATTCGGTTTACGTCCTTTTCGGAAACAAGGTTTAAGCGGAGATTAGCTTTCCTGATGAGATCGTTGTACTCGGAAAACAGTTTAAGGGTTTGCGCTGAAGCTTGTATGTTAAGAGCTGCAAGGGCTTTTTCAATGATTTCAATTTGTTTCACGTGGAACATTTACCGCCCTCTTCTGGAAAGCATGACTGCAAGAACAGACACATCAGAAGGAGAGACACCGCTTATTCTTGAGGCCTGGCCGAGAGAAGCGGGCCTTATTTTAATTAGTTTTTCCCTTGCCTCCATGGAGAGAGAAACTATTGATGCATAGTCCATTGAATCAGGAATCTTAACATTTTCCATACGTTCCATTTGAGCTACCTGGTCTTTCTGGCGCTGGAAGTATCCTTCGTATTTAATCTCTATTTCGACCTGCTCTAAGACCTCGTCTGCAAGATCCCCGCACTGTTTTATTAGATCTCCCACTTCCTGAGAGCCTGAAAGGTCTTTAAGCCTAAGCTCCGGACGCTTAAGCAGGCGGAACAGAGACTGCTTCTCTGAAACTTCAGATGTGTTGAGTTTCCTGAGTATGGGGTTTATATCTTCGGGGTCCGGTTTTATCCGTCCGGATTTTTCAAGCAGTTTTTTTATGAGAAGCTCTTTTTTCCTGACCCTATCAATTTCCTCATCAGAAACAAGGCCGTATTTATGCCCGATTTCCGATAATCGTAGATCTGCATTATCCTGACGCAGGAGGAGCCTGTATTCGGCTCTTGAAGTAAAGAGCCTGTAAGGTTCATTTGTTCCCTTGGTTACGAGATCGTCAGTAAGAACGCCTATGTATGCCTGATGCCTTCCGATGATCAGAGGCTCATAGTTGTTTAAAGTTGCAACGGAGTTAATTCCTGCAATAAGGCCTTGGGCTGCAGCTTCTTCGTACCCGGATGTTCCGTTAATCTGGCCTGCAAAATAAAGCCCTTTTACGAGTTTGGTTTCAAGGCTCGGTTTAAGCTGCGTAGGGGGAAAGAAATCGTATTCAATTGCATATCCGAGACGAGTAACCGTACATCGTTCCAGGCCGGGAATTGTTCTGATCGATTTAAGCTGTACTTCTTCAGGCAGGCTGGTGGCAAATCCGTTTACATAGTATTCTATTGAATGAAGCCCCTCAGGTTCCAGAAATATCTGGTGGTGGCCTTTGTCGCTGAACCGGACTATTTTATCCTCTATTGAAGGACAGTACCTCGGGCCTTTTCCGTGAATCTTTCCCGTGTATATGGGAGATCTGTCAAGGCCTGTACGAAGAATGTCGTGAGTATCGGGCTTTGTTCTTGTAAGATAGCAGGAGCGCTGCGGCCTGTCAATGGATTTTGTGCTGAAGGAGAACGGTATGGGAACAGGGTCTCCTTTTTGTTCAACGGTTTTCTCAAAGTCTATTGTTCTTCCGTCAACTCTCGGAGGTGTACCGGTTTTCAATCTTCCTGCTTCAAAACCAAGCTTAATCAGGCTCTCGGTAAGTCCTTTGGCAGGAAACTCCCCTACTCTTCCGGCTGCAAAGCTCTGCATGCCTATATGTATTATCCCGTTTAAAAAGGTACCACATGTAAGAATGATTCTGTGTGCGGAGATTTGTCTTCCTGTTTCGGTTGTTATACCTCCTGCAGAATCTCCTTCCAGCCAGACACCTGTTGCCATTCCCTGAAATATTTCAAGCCCGGGCTGTTTTTCAAGTGCTTCACGCATTCTTACAGAGTAGTCCATTCTGTCTGCCTGGGCACGCGGTGCCCAAACAGCAGGCCCTTTTGATTTGTTCAGCATTCTGAACTGTATTCCGGCATCGTCAATGGCGCGGGCCATTTCTCCGCCGAGAGCGTCTATTTCACGTACAAGATGGCCTTTTGCAGGCCCGCCTATTGCGGGGTTGCAGGACATCTGTGCTATGTTCTGAATTGTCATTGTTATGAGAAGAGTCTTTGCTCCGAGACGCGCACTTGCAAGGCTCGCTTCGCATCCTGCGTGCCCTCCGCCTGCAACAATGACATCGTAATCTCTATGTTCGCGTTTCAATTTGCTGCTCCCTATGTTCCATGTGGAACACTACTTGCCTATGCAGAAATCGGAAAATATTTTGTTAAGAATATCATCCGATGATATCTCCCCTGTTATGCTTCCAAGTGTATCGGCTGCACCCCTCATATCAAGAGCAATAAATTCCTGAGACATGTTATTTAAAAGAGATTCTTCAGCCTTGTTAATATGCATAATTGCCTGCATAACGGCATCTCTGTGTCTTGATCTGGATATTAATATTTCATCGCCTTCAGGCAGTCCTTTTTTAAGAACGTGTCTGGTTATTTTATCGACAAGTTTATTTATATCTTTATTTTTAAGCGCTGAAATGCTGATTATCTCTTTTGTTTTCAGAAGGGGTTTAATTTCTTCGATTGACATTTTTGCAGCAAGATCACTTTTATTCACAATGCAGATAATGTCCTTGTCTGTATCTACAACCCAGTTTATAAGTTTCTTCTCTTCATTTCCGATTCTTTCACTGTTATCTAACACGAGCAGTATGAGGTCTGCTTCTGTTGCTGCATTTTTGGCGCGGCGTACGCCTTCTTTTTCTATGGGATCAGATGTTTCCCTTATGCCTGCTGTGTCTGTGATGCGTACCTGAATCCCTTCTATGTCAAGAATTTCCTCTATTGTGTCTCGCGTTGTACCGGGAGTCTCTGTTACAATAGCCCTCTCCATTTGTGTAAGCCCGTTCAGGATGCTGGATTTCCCTACATTGGGAAGGCCTGTAATAACCATTCTTATGCCTTCTCTGCATATCCTTCCCCTGTTAAAACTGCTGATTAATTTTTCAAGCTGTGATTTAATATTTTTCAGAAGTTTCAGAACATCATTCCGGGATGCAAATTGAATGTCCTCTTCGGTAAAATCGAGTTCGATCTCAATAAGCATGCATGCCTGAAGAAGGTCTTCCCGCATTTTTTTTAATGTTTTTGACAGATGCCCCTTAAGAAGCATTGCTGCAATTCTGCGGGATGCTTCTGTCCGGGCACCGATAAAATCGGCAACTGCTTCTGCCTGGGCAAGGTCCATTTTACCATTTAAAAATGCACGTTTGGTAAATTCTCCCGGCTCCGCAGGCGCTGCACCGTTTTTAATAAGAAGGTCAAGAATTAGCCCTGTTGTATACGGGCTGCCGTGACAGCTGATCTCAACAGTATCCTCTCCTGTGTATGAGCGGGGTGCTCTGAAAATTGCAATAAGTACTTCGTCAATAAACTGCTTGCCATTGTATACACTGGTGTGAACTACGCTGTGGCTCTTAACTGATATCAGCTTCTGTCTGATTCCAACTATTTTTGATGCAATGTGCAGAGATTCGGGCCCGCTGATTCTTATTACGGATATTCCGCCTTCTCCGTGGGGGGTTGCAACAGCTGCTATTGTGTTTCTATTTTCCACATCCGGGCCTGTTGTATTGTCTTTCATTGTTTCTTAGGACGCTTAAAATAACGCAACATCTTGTTATTTAGAAGTTTAGGCTATTGTTTGTACGGCATTTGCCTTTTCTCTTCGCATCCGGTATTAATTTCTATTTTCCTTATTTAAAAGCCCCATCCGTTTTATTAGATGGGGCCGGTGCCTCTTTTTAATTAATAATACAGAAGCTTCAACATGTTTATTCGAAAGAATTAAGTATTATTCTTTCTCGGTTGCTGCTTTCTTTTTACTTATCAGAAGTTCCTGGCCTATGGTAAGCAGGTTGAACATCAGATAGTAGAGGTTCAATCCGGCCGAAAGTTTATAAAATATAAAGGCCATCATAATAGGCATAAAATAAGCCATCATTTTTTGTTTCGGATCCTTGTTTGTAAGCTTCTGTTGAAATATCATTGTAACGCTCATAAGAATGGGGAATACATTTATCCCCGCAATCATATGGTCAGGGGAAGAGAGGTCTGCCACAAGCCCGCCGAGAAATGGAGCCTGTCTAAGCATAATAGTAGTCCTGAAAAGGTTGAAAAGAGCAAACAGAACAGGCATTTGCAAGAGCATCGGCAGACAACCGCCCATCGGGTTAACACCGTGCTTTTTATACAGCTTCATTGTCTCTTCGTTAAGTTTTTGCGAATTATCTTTATGTTTTTCTTTAAGAGCGCTGATCTTCGGCTGCAGCTCCTGCATTGCATGCATTGACTGATAGCTTTTTCTGGTCAAAGGATAAAGCACGATTTTTATAAGTATTGCAAAAATTATAATTGCCCAGCCGAAATCATGGAAAATACCGTTGAGAAACAGGAGTGTATAGTAAAATGCAATACTGAAGGGTCTTATGAGCGTCCAGCCGAAGTTCATCAGTCTTTCAAGGTCTACATGATAGCTTTTGAGGATTTGATAATCCATAGGCCCTATATAGACCTTCATTTTTACAGGTTCATCGCTGTTCTGCATAACAGGAACAGTAATTTCGGCTTTTAGGGAACGCCATTTTTCAATACTGCCGTTCCTTAGTATTTTTATATTTTTACCGTCAAGGGATGCCCCTGTTCCCTTGCTGCTTTCAGGTATGATTGCAACTACGAAGTATTTTGACCGTACTGCAATCCAGTCAGTTGTCCCCTCTCTGAAACCTGTAGGCTTTACTGCTGTTTTTAACAAATCTCCACCCTGATGTGCAAATGCAGCACAGTATCGTAAATCTCTTGCTATACTTGGTTCAGTGGGATTAATTGCAGAATCCCACTCAATAGTAATGTTTTTTGAGTTCTCCTGCACTGGCAATTCATTAAGCCATATTGACAGATCAACACTGTAATCACCATCTTTTACTATAAACTGTCTTACAATTTGGCCCTGTTTGAGGGTTTTTACAAATTCGACTTCCTGAACATGTTTTCCGTTTTCAGTCCATTGTCTGTTCAGGCTTACTGTGAAAATTGCAGAAGATAGATCAAGGCTTCTCTGTACAGGGTTTCCTATTATCATACCGAGATTTGAAACAGAAGAGTCAGGCAAAAGCTGAAGCCAGTTTCCCTGAGTATCGAAATGTTTTTTAAGCTGCCAGCTTTTAACTGTTCCCCCACCCTTGGATGAAAGGACACAGCGAAAGATGTCATTCTCAAGTACAACTTCTTCGGCCAGGCCTGAATCTTCAATTATATTTGATTTTGAAGCGGCTGCATAGGATGAGGATGCTTTAACTGGTTTTGCCTGGGGTTTCTGCCTGTTTTGTTTTGGTTCGGGAGTCCTGGGTTGAGAAGAAGTTTTCTCAACGGATTCCACAGCGGTTTTTGGTGCAGGCTCAGGTACGCCTACAATTTTTTTCATGTATACAGGCCAGAGTAAAAAAATTGCACCTATTAAAATCAATGCTAAAAATGTTTTTTTGTCCATAACAAATCTTCCGTTTTATTTATTAGTTTATGGTACAGGATCGTACCCGCCCGGATTCCATGGATGACATCTGCTGATCCTTTTTACAGAGAGTACAATTCCCTTTGCAGCGCCATATTTTTCAATTGCCTGCAGACTGTATTCAGAACAGGTTGGATAAAATCTGCACGTAGAGGGCAGACCGGGAGATATTATTTTCCGGTAAACCCTGATGAAAAATATTAAAATTCGTCTCACGACCTTTCCCTTTCCACTTTAGCTATCAGGACAAGGTGGAGAAATTCGTCCAGCAGTTTCTGGTATGTTAGTTTATCCTGTTTTCTCCCGACTATGAAGATAATCCAGAAATTTCCTATTGAGTCCCTGTTTTTTCTGTAAATTTCCCTTAAAAGCCGCTTAATTCTGTTTCGTTTTACCGAATTGCCTGCTTTTTTCGATACAGCAAAAGCAACACGCCTCTGTTCCGCAGGTAAGAACCTTAAAGAGAGGGCATGTCCATAAACAACATCTCCGCCGGAAAAAACCAGAGAAAAGGATTTTTTCCCGCGGAGTATCTCATTTTTAGGAAGCTGTTCATTTTTTGGCTGTTGTGAATTCATCGCTTACAGTAAGGCGTTTTCTGCCCTTTGCACGACGGCGTTTAAGAACAAGCCTGCCGTTTTTTGTAGCCATGCGTGAGCGGAAGCCATGCTTGTTTTTTCTTTTCCTGTTACTCGGATTGTAGGTCCGTTTCATTTAATCAATTCCTTTCTATCTGATCTATCTAATTTAGCGGACTTCTACCTACTAAACCTTACTAAATTAATGATTAATTTATAAATGTCAAGCTATTTTCTTGCCCTGAGTGTAAAGATAATACCGCTGGCAATCATAATCAAATTTCCAAGCCATGCTGCAATGATCGGATTTGCTGTTCCCTTATGCCCCATTGTTTCTCCAATTTTAACAAGGCCAAAGTACACAAAGGATACTGCAAGGCTGATACCAAAACCTGCTGCAAGGCTTTTCTGCCGTCTGTTATACACAAGAGGTATGCTGAAGAGCATAATTACAAGATTGCTGGCAGGAAATGAAATTCGAAAATGCAGGTCAGTCAGCCATTGAAATGTCTCTCCTCCCGATTCTCTGACACGTCTGATAAACCCGGCAAGTTCGCTAAAATTCATTTCGTCAGGCTTTAACTGAGCAAGGACAATTTGCCTTGGAGTAAACTTAAAAGGAAATATAAGGGGCTTTTCAATGTTAGTCAGATGTTCTCTATCATCCTGGAAGATTCTCTGAACACCGCTTTTAATTACCCATGCGTTTCCCGCCCTTTCCATAGAAGGAGCATCAAGCCTGGATATGAGTTTATTATCCCTGAATGTTTCTACTGTAACATGTTTTGCAATTTTTTTATTTTTATCATAATACCCTATTGTCACAACTTTGTCAGGAGGCTCCTGAATTTGAATGTTTCTTATTCGATTATAATTCTGCGGATTGTTTCTATCCAGATATTCATTTTTTATTTGAAGCATTTTTCTGTTGGCCGGTATAGCGAGGGTCTCAGCAATAAAAAACGCGGCAATGCTGAGCATCACGCCCATGGACAGCATGGTCTTTATTATTTGAAACATGCTCATGCCAAGTGCTTTAAATGCGATAATTTCATTGTGTTTTGCAAGTGAGCTTAAAGAGAAAACAGTAGCCATTAATGTCGCCATGGGCATAACAAGAATAATAATGTAGGGAATATAATACAGGTAATATTGTATAATTATATTAGTAGAAACACGTTTATCAATAAATTTATCAAGATTCTCTACAAGGTCCAGAACAAGAAAAAGTATAATAATAGCTATAATTAAGAAAAGGTATTGAAATATGAATTTACTTCTTATGTATTTTGGAATTATCCGCATTATTTTTTCTGCCCTTTTTTGAACGGGTTTAATATACTCCATTGTATTATCGGTACTTCTTTTACAGTATGAATCAGCAGATATATTCCTGCTGCCCCGAGAAGAATGTTGGGCGACCACATTGCAACAAACGGACTGACGTAGAGCCTGTCCGCAAGCTGTTCGCCGCCAATAAGCATTGCCCAATGAACCAGAAAAAAGAAGATACTGAATCCTGCGCTAACTGCAAGGCCTCCCTGTCTTCCCATAACACCGAGGGATGCACCGAGAAGAACAAAAACTATACATGCAGTTGCAATTGAGTATTTTTTTTGAATTTCAACCTCATGCTTGCTTATGGATTTGAGAAATCCGTTTATAACAAGATTTTCGGTTTTTACATATCGCGCAGTGTACATGATAGTCCTCAGGCTAACATGTTTCTGCGGAATAAATTCCGGTTTGCCGGTTTTATCATTTTCCGGCCATAGATATTCAGGGAAAATGTTTTTTAGATGATTCTCTACATGCTTTTCAAGGCCTTTTTCCCTCCGTTCCAAACCTGCCCTGTTTCTAATTATGTCTTTTTTCATCATTGCAACGGTCTTTTCCCTGTCTCCCCTGTAACCTCTTTTACTTCTGTTAAGAGACATATTCGGCACTGATATTGATAACACCCATTTCGGAAAGGATATTCGTCTGTAGCTTTCAAGATTTTTTTTGTTCACTATGTGAATTTCACCGTTGAACAGTGTGAATATAATTTTATCCTGTTTTTCGGCAAAAGTTACTTTGCCTGTTTCTGCAATGATTGTCTGATTGGTTTCTCTATTATTATAATTGTTTATAATGACATTTTTTAAAAGCCTGTCCTTACCTTCAATTTTTTTTACAAGTATTGAATATCCGGGAACAGCATCAAAAAAAACATTCGGCTCAAGTGTAAGAGTAGGTTTCTTGCGTGCAATATCAGTGTAGAGCATTCGAACCTTATGATTAAATTCCGGAAGCACAGTATCATTAAACTTGACAAGCAATGCTGATAAAATCACAGACGCAGCAAGAACCGGTGCAACAAGCCTGTACAGATTTACTCCGCTTGATTTCAGCGCTGCAATTTCTTTATCTGCAGAGAGCCTGCCGAAAGCCATTAATGTTGCAATAAGAACAGCCATTGGTACTGCAAGAGCAATAATCCATGCAAGGTTCAGCGAAAAGAATTCCATTAAAATAGTAAATGAAAGCCCTTTGCCGATCAGCTTGCCGAGATCTCTGAATACAATATTGAGAAGGAAGATAAACACTATTGTTGCAACACTGTAGAGAAAAGGAGCTATGTGTTCTTTTAAAATGTAACGGGTAATTATCTTCATTCTTTTATTTTTCCGCTCAAGCTTTGATTTGTACAAATCCATATTCCCTGCTCAGAAAATAAAATAACAATATTTTTGATAAAAAATCAATTTTTTTCACAAAGCATACAATAATTAAAAAAATGCATCGTTTATCTTTATGAACCTCAAACAAGGGAGAAAGATATGAGAAAATATTTTCGATTAACAGCAGCTTTGCTGGCAATTTCAGTAATTGCTGTCCAATGTACAAAAAACCCGGTCTCAGAAACCATGAATGATGATATGATGCAGGATTTTGATCAGGCGGCATCAGTACAGCAGGTTGAGGATTTGAATGCGGAGATAGACACTCTTGAAGAAGAAAGTGTAAGCGATTCAACTGTAAACCCGTACAAACATCTGGCAATTGCGCTTTTAAAACTGGATTATCTTCTTAATAAAACAGAGGGGATAGTTAATAAAGCTGATGTTGATTCTGCAGTAATTTTTTATCATCAGGCAAGAGATGCACAGAAAAATGCTCTGGATGCTGCTAAAATTGACAGCCTTGATCTTGCTTTCGGTTATGTAAAGGAGAGCAGGGAATTTGCAATTGATGCTGTTAAAATGGTGTTAAAGGAGCTCGGCCCTCCTCCCATTCTGGAGCATATCCAGAAGATGAGAGAAGATGCAAGAGCTCTTGTAGATGAGCTTAAGCCGCTTTTGGAAGACAGCCACAACATTATTGCTCACAAATATTTTGCAAAAGGGACTCTTCACATGCATCTTGCAAAGCAGGCAATGGAAAAAAGGGAACTCCGCAGAGCGGCCCTGCATTTAAGAACAGCTATATTCTGGCTGAACAGGGTAAAGGAAATTATAGAATAGAAAGATGGAAAGTTTGTAAAGTTGTAAAGTTTATAAAGTTAAAAGGAAGCACCTCGCCTCCGCCGGAAGCATTCGGAATTCAGTTTTTGATTCAGTGCAGTTCCGACTGTGTAGGGAACGGTCGCGGCCGTTCCCTACGCAAACATCGTCAAGACAGAATAAATCCGTAGGGAATGCATACAGGCACTTATTTTATTATTATAAAAGAATGTCGAACATCAATCGGAGATCTGAGATTTAAGAAGTTTTTCTGACAAACAAATCTGAAATATAAAATCCGTGTTCGGTTATTGTTATCCACGAATTACACGAATTAACACGAATTAAAAATAAATTTAGCAGAAATTTTCAGATGCCGGCAAAAAATCTTTTTGTCTTGTTTTTGTCTTGTTTTATCCTTTATCTTTTTTCCTTGTTTTATAATGTCACCCTTTCAGGGTTAAAAATATTTTATTTAAACAAATTCTACAATCCTTACACCCCTTCGGGGTTGAAGATAAAATGTGTTGAAATTTTCGGGCGGAGATTTTCAGATGTCGGCAAAGAAACTCAATTCTGTCTTTCCCGCGAAAGCGGGAAACCAGGGAGGGGCGTGGAGAATTGCATACATTTGTGATTAACCCCGCCGCCCCTGGATTCCCAATAGTCCCGATTCTGATT
>JAGGVB010000165.1 GCA_021158245.1 bacterium
CAGGAGATATGTACAGTTATGTATCCTGGAGTGACGGCGGTAACAGGACTCATACCTATACTGTAACAAGCTCCAGTCAGGTAGTCACTGCTAATTTTAAGAGGCAGTATTATCTGAGGGTTTCTTCTGATCATGGCAATCCTCAGGGTCAGAATTGGTATGATGCAGGCACAACAGCGCATTTTTCAGTTACCTCCCCTGATGTAGAGGGAAATACCAGATATGTTTTAAAGAACTGGACAGGAAATTATACAGGTACAAGTACATCAGGTTCAATAGTAATGAATTCTCCGAAATATTTAACAGCATTATGGCAGACTCAGCATTATCTTACAACATCAGAAAATCCTGATGAAGGCGGAGATATGACGCCAGCTCCTCCAGGTGCATGGTATGATGAAGGAACAACTGCAAGTGTAGATGTTACAGTAAATGATGGATATATATGGGACGGCTGGTCAGGAGACCTGACAGGTACAACCAAACCAACAACCATAACAATGGATGCACCTAAGAGCGTTACAGCTAATTTCAGCATAGGCGGTAATACAAGTGCAATAACAATACAAACCAGTCCTTCAGGCCTTGGGTTTACAGCAGACGGTACATCCTACACAGCTCCTCATACATTTACTTGGGCAGAAGGCAGCAGCCACACAATTGAAGTAAGTTCTCCCCAGTCCGGAGCTTCAGGAATAAGATATGTATATTCCAGTTGGAGCGACGGAGGAGACCAAAGCCATGCATACACAGTACCTAGTTCAGATGAAACAGTAACAGCAAATTTTACAACCCAGTATCAGCTTACAGTAAATTCAAGTTACGGTTCACCCACAGGAGATGGATGGTATGATGAAGGAACAAGTGCTACCTTTGCAGTAACAACACCTGAGTCAGGCAGTTCTGGGACCAGATATATATTTACAGGTTGGACAGGCACAGGTGAAGGATCATACACAGGAACAGAAGCATCATACACAGTAACAATGAACAATCCTATTACAGAAGATGCAAGCTGGAAGACCCAGTACTATCTTACAACAGCAGAAAATCCTGATGAAGGAGGGGATATAACACCTGCTCCTCCTGGTGCATGGTATGATGAAGGCGCAACTGCAAGTGTAGATGTGACAGTAAATGATGGATATAAATGGGACGGTTGGTCAGGTGATCTGACAGGAACAACCAAACCAACAACCATAACAATGGATGCACCAAAGAGTGTTACAGCTAATTTCTCTGTTGATTCTGATGTTGAAGAAGATACAAAAGTTCCGACAGAATTTGCATTAACACAAAACTATCCAAACCCGTTTAATCCTGAAACAGTAATATCGTATTCCACACCAAAATCAGCACAGGTTAGAATAGAAATATATAATGCTCTTGGTAAAAAAATACGAACCCTTGTTGATGATTACGTTCAGGCAGGGCAGCATCAGATTATATGGGATGGAAAAAATGACAATGGGATTCAGGTTAGTACAGGAATCTACTATTACATCATGCAGAGCGGCAGTTTCAGAAGTATGAAGAAAGCTGTTTTTATGAAATAGATAATGATGAGGCTTTACTCTTTCTCCTTTTTATCTTATAAGCACAGCCCGGATCTGCTTTCCATAGCAGTTCCGGGCTGATGTGTATAGGTATTTAAGGCGTAAGCCTTTTATAAAATCCGGCAATGGTTGTGAGATATAGTAAGGCTTAGGTTTGAGTGTTGCCGGATGAACTCCACTTGAAATTTACACAATTTTAACCCATACCCAACCCATCCCATGCTATCCCATTTCATCCCATGCAATACCATGCTGTCCCATGTAAGCCCTGCTCATCCCAACCCCATGAAATCCGGCAACTGCCGGATTAAATCCTGCCCCGCCCCGTGAAATCCGGAAAGCCTCTGATTTAACTTGCTTTTTAAGTAATAAAATTTTACTTTATTAGATAATGTCATCAAAAATACGTACATTTATATGCGTACCTGTTCCGCTTTCTGTAAAAAAAACAGTGGGTGGCTTTATTAAAGAGCTCAAGGCCCGGGGCGGTGACGTAAAATGGGTTTCTCCTGATAATATGCATCTTACTTTGAAATTTATCGGAGATGTGGAGAAAACTTTCATTGAAGAGATTGCGTCTCATACAGCAGAAGCTGTGGCTTCATTCTTTCAGTTTCCTGTGGAGATCGGAGGTACAGGGGCATTCCCGAATTTAAGCAGGCCAAAAGTGCTTTGGCTCGGTATTTCCAGGGGTTCTGATAAACTCAGGGAGCTTGCATATGCAGTAGATCAGTCTCTTGAAAAAATCGGGATTGAAAAAGACAAAAGGCAATTCTCCGGACATTTAACTATCGGGCGAGTGCGTTCTTTAAAGGGAATAGAACACGTTGCAGAAAGTATGAATAAAAACGATTTTAAGCCGCAGATTTTTAATGCTGAGGCTGTGCATGTGATGAAGAGCGTGCTTGATTCGCACGGGCCGATACATTCTGTATTGAACACAATAAATTTAAGAGGATAAAATATGGCTGAGAAATCACAAGACAAACTCAAAGCAATTGAACTTGCAATTACCCAGATTGACAGGCAGTTCGGCAAAGGTTCTGTTATGAGGCTTGGCGACACAAAAGGTATTGAAAATGTAGCATTTATTTCAACAGGATCCATAGGTATTGATCTTGCGCTCGGAATCGGGGGAGTGCCGAGGGGGAGAGTTGTGGAAGTTTTCGGGCCCGAATCTTCGGGAAAAACTACCCTTGCTCTTCATATAGTAGCAGAAGCTCAGAAAAAAGGCGGTATAGCCGCGTTTATTGATGCGGAACACGCAATGGATGCAGCTTATTCCAGAGCTCTCGGTGTTAAAATTGACGACCTGCTGGTATCCCAGCCTGATACGGGCGAGCAGGCGCTTGAAATAACAGAGACCCTTGTAAGAAGCGGAGCAATTGACGTGATTGTGATAGATTCTGTTGCCGCACTTGTGCCGAGAGCTGAAATTGAGGGCGAAATGGGTGACGCTCAGATGGGGCTTCAGGCAAGGCTTATGTCTCAGGCTCTCCGAAAATTAACAGGTGCAATAAGCAAGTCCCGCACTTGTGTTGTTTTTATCAACCAGATAAGAATGAAAATAGGCGTTATGTTCGGAAATCCGGAAACTACTACAGGCGGGAAAGCCCTGAAGTTTTATTCAAGTGTACGCATGGATATCAGAAGAATCGGAGCGATAAAAGAGGGCACTGAAGTTGTGGGAAACAGAACAAAGGTTAAGGTAGTTAAAAATAAAGTTGCACCGCCTTTCCGTACAGCGGAATTTGATATTATGTACGGGCAGGGAATCTCAAAAATCGGAGAGCTCCTTGATTTCGGTGTTGATCTCGGAGTTGTTGAGAAAAGCGGTACATGGTATTCTTTCGGAGGTGAGCGTCTCGGCCAGGGGCGGGAGAATATTAAGAGATTTCTTGTTAAAGAGGAGAACAAAGACCTTTTTGACAAGATAGAAAAAGAAGTTAAGTTAAAACTCGGGCTGATTAAAGAAGAGAAAAAAGAGAGCAGTATTGATAAAGAGAAAAAATAGATTTTTGTAATGGCAGATTTATGCACAATAACAAAGGTAGAACCTCAGAAAAAGAGGAAGGACAGGCTTAATATTTATATAGACGGCGCTTTTGCATTTGGCGTCAGGAATGATGTTGCACTTGAGTATAAAATTTTCAGGGGCAGGGAGCTTACAGAGGAAGAGCTGTCTGAAATAAAAAGGGCGGAAGAGTTTTCCGGAGCAAAAGAAAAGGGATTTCTTCTCCTCTCATACAGAGCAAGAAGTATCAGCGAGTTTAAAAGCAGGCTGAAGCAAAGCAGATATTCTCCGGAAATTGTCGATGCTGTTACAGAAGAGTTCATTAATAAAGGATATTTAAACGATAAGGAATTTGCAAAGAGCTTTGTAATATCAAGAATGGTTACAAAACCAGCTTCAAAGAGTTATATTATTAATGAACTGATCCGCCATAACATTGATACTGAGACTGCACAGAATGCAGTTGAAATTTCCTACGGAGACTTGCATGAACGGGAAGTTGCAGCATCGCTGGTTAAAAAGAAGTCAAAACACTATTCAAAGGATAATGAAAAAGACAAAAAACGCCTTTTTGATTTTCTCCGCAGAAGGGGATTTTCTTTTGAAATCATAAAAGATGTTGTTGAAAATGAATGGCAATAAAAGAAAGAGGATTATGAAAGCAAATGAAGTAAGACAGTCATTTATTGATTTTTTTAAGGATAGAGGGCATAAGATTGTTAAGAGCTCTCCTGTTGTGCCGCAGAATGATCCTAGCCTGCTTTTTACAAATGCAGGCATGAATCAGTTTAAGGATGTTTTCCTCAATACAGGGACACGCCCCTACAATAGAGCAGTTGACTCACAGAAGTGCATACGCGTAAGCGGCAAGCACAATGACCTTGAGGCTGTTGGAAATGATACATATCACCACACTTTTTTTGAGATGCTCGGTAACTGGTCTTTTGGAGATTACTACAAGGAAGATGCAATAAAATGGGCGTGGGACCTGGTTACAAAGGTATGGGGCCTGCCCGGAGATCGGCTGTATGCAACAGTTTATCAGGATGACAGCGAAGCTGAAGAGATATGGGAAAAAGAGACGGATATTGATAATTCCCATATCTTAAAGTTCGGGAAAAAAGATAATTTCTGGGAGATGGGTGCAACAGGCCCATGTGGCCCCTGTTCTGAAATTCATATTGACCTTGGAGAAGGCTATTGTGACAAGCAGCACATTCCCGGGCATAAATGCACTGTAAACGGAGGGTGTGCCAGAATCATTGAGCTGTGGAATCTTGTTTTCATTCAGTATGAGCATAAAGAGGACGGAAGCTTAGTTCCCCTGCCGAATAAGCATGTTGATACCGGGCTTGGCCTTGAGCGTGCAGCAGCAGTTC
>JAGGVB010000166.1 GCA_021158245.1 bacterium
ATCTGTGAATATGTATTTTGTCCGGCCGGAAGTATTGCCCCTGCTTTTAAGAGCGTCATCGGTTTTGTATGATGAGACAATTTTCCACGGGGCTTCACTGTCTGCGGAACGCTCAAGAATAAAGCCTATATTATCGGTTTCGCTCTCAGTGACCCATTCGAGGATGATGGATCGCCCTTCGTATCGTGCGGAGAAAGAAGAAATATTCACAGGTAAAGAAAGGTCGTTCGCCAAGACCCAGGCAGCGCCGGATATGGCCCCTGTATTGGAATTGCTGCTGTTATCCGTGAGGGTAATTCCGCTGCCGTTACTCATCTTATAGTAGGCAACCAGACCCGATTCGTTCCCTGTCAGTTCTTTATTCATGTTGTCCTGTATCTCGGTTTGGGTCCGCGCGATGTTCCAGATACGCACTTCGTCAATCTTGCCATTAAAATAATTAGCGCTTGCATCATAATTCGCACCTATGGAAAGCGGAGAGGAGTCATAAGCTGTAATCGTTCCATTTGCGGCATCCGTTATGCCGGCAGCGGTGCCATTAATGTAAAAATGAATCTTATCGCCGTTATAGGTCAGTGCAACATGTGTCCATTGAGAAACCTTTGCTGTGCTGTTTGATGTACCTTCGTTCCAGCCTCCGATGTAAAGGCCGGTTTTAATTGCTCCGCTTGCAGTAAATTGCAAAGAATAGCGATTATTCGCCATAAAAACAACATCATCATATTTAAATTCATCAGCCTTTACCCAGGCTTCAATTGTTAAAGCAGATGAAACCGATTGAAATGATGCGCTGTTGGACAGAGAGACAGCGTCATTCGTGCCGTCAAACTCAAGAGCGTAATTCTGGGCGAAAAGATCTGTATCTGCAGCCAATCCTGCAATCAGCAAAAAAAGGAACAAAATATAAAATAAATTTTTCATTTCTCCTCCTTGTCTTAAATTCCCGGAGCTGCTTATAATTGTCTCTGCGGAAAAGTTTCTCTATTCGGACGATAAAGAATCTCTTCATGGAATCAAGGGCTAATGGTTTTTATCTTGAATAAAGCAGAATTTACTTGAAAAAACACCTTTCCATCTGCAAAATGATAATACACCTCATTTTATTTATTTTACTGCAAAAAGTATTCCTGCCGGGAAATCTTTATGTTTAAAGTTCTTAAGATGGTTTCCATTTTAGACTCATTGTCCTTTCCTGACTGGCGAATCAATAAATTAGTAGCTTGTAATAATAAAAACCAACAGCGACGAAAGTAAGTCGGGCAGGGAAGATTAAACAACCGGGACAGTACATCTGCGATGACTTTGTGCAGCATGCAAGGTGCGTCCGGACTTCAGGGAAAGATACATGTTTTTTGAGGTTAAAGGGGATCGTTGTTAAAGAACAAATTCAAGATTATCTTTTATTTTTCTATTGCTTTTGGGCAAGTAGACCAAGATAACCTGACGCTATGGAGCGCCTTGTTAAGTTGCCTATTGATCATTTTCTTATTTCTCTACAAATATCGAAACTTCTCCTTTGAAACCTTGATAAACCCTATTAATCTTTTCTACCAAAGGTTGTAATTTACCAGCATATAGATCAAGAGCGTAAGCATGAGAAAAAAAATGGCGAAATGCTAAATATTTACCTAATTGCATCAATGTGGCTTCGGAAATAATTCCACCCTCTTTAGCAAGATTTAATAACTCTTTATGCCATGATTCGCCTTCAGGCAGAGCAACATTTTTATCTTTCAAAATTAATTTTATAATATTTTCGATCCCATTATAAAAATTGTGCAACAAGGTAGCCACTCCAGCTAACTGCAAAAATTCAAGAAAAGGCAATTGATCAGAGGAAGGAAGTTCATTAACTAACTTTTCTATGTTTTCATATTCAGCTTCTATTTTATCTTTAAGATCAGCCATAAATTTGAATACCCTCAGAAGTAAGTATCGTAGAAAATTTTGTCTTCTTACTTATATCAACTAAATCCACAGGTTGAGAAAGGCTGAAAATCAATTCGCTGTAAAACTTAAAAAACTCTTTATCCGGAAGTCCTTCAACCGCTAAATCAATATCATGATTTTTATCGGACAATTTACTTCCTGAGCCAAATAAAACCACGCGTTTTACTTTATATTTTTGAGCAAGGTCTAAAATAGCTTTTTTATCTTTTTCAGATATCATTGTTACTCCTACCCAAATTTATTTTTATCTAAAATGATTTTAACCATTTTGTTTACAATTACTTTATGTCGCTTATAATCTAAAAATCAGCAGGGCTTCTAAGGCCTTTACCACCCTGACTAATCACATTTGTATAAATTTTCACACTGTACTGCCTGATTCGCACAGCCATACTGAATTGATTAAGCAAAGTTTTCCCTTCCAGGTAAAAACCGCAGCATTCTCAATATAATAGGCGTGTATATATATCGAAAATATAGATAAAATATTCAGGTAATGCAAGTATTATTCAAAGAGTATAGTAAAAAGTTTTACATGAAAATCCGGCAGGGAAGATTAAACAACAGGCACGGCACATCCACAGCTCGACCTTTTCATGGAAGGCCGAGGCCGTCCTCTTAGGAATGAAAAAATGAAACTGCTGATGTTGTCTGCTCATTTGTCCTCTGCATTATAAAATTTATCGTTAATCCAATTAATAGGATTATTAATAATATATTCTTTTGTTTTGTTATATTCTGTATCATTTTGGATTATATGATCGTGATAATTTGGTTGAAAAAAATGATTATTTCGATTGTATTTTGGAATATCTGGATTGTATTTATCAATATAATCGTCAATTTTTGAATTAATATCGGATTTATACCCCGCAATAAATGAGGATATTGATTTTGGTTTGCGAAATAATTTTAATTGTTGATTTGATTGCGGACGGACGGGTTGTGGGTGGGTTGATGGGGATGGGTGAACGGGGGTTGGTTGTAGAGACGCACGGCCGTGCGTCTCTACGTGCTCTTTTCGTAGTCGACAAATTATATGATAACCTGAACCGATATCTTAAGCTCCCGGAATCGCCTTCAAAAAACTCCAATTTTATGTTCCCGCCGAAACAGCATTATGACAGACCGGTATCCAACGATCGGGTCCTGAAAATAATCAAGCAGACAGCAAAAGAGGCAGGGATTAAAGAACGTATAACCCCGCATGTGCTGCGGCATACTTTTGCTACTCACATGTACGAAAAAGGCGTTC
>JAGGVB010000167.1 GCA_021158245.1 bacterium
CCCAGTACATCAGTAAAATAGATGCAGCTGACCAGCTGAAATAGTGCACTTTTAAACCCTTACCGTTTCTCGGGTCATAGTTCTCACGGATTGTCCCGTCTTGCGCCAGCCCGTCGCAGTTATTTATTACTGCATCAAATATAGAATCTGCAAATGCTTTATATCCATACTTTCTTAAACCTGATACTCCAAAATATACCTGATCTAACCATACAGGCCCTCTCCAGTACCCTGACATAAACTGCTCACCATCAGCAGCAACAGTAGGTAGCGGTATATATGTAAAAAACTTTAAAGTATCTGCCATAATTTTTTTAACTGATTCAGCTTGTTTTTTTGTTGCCGCAAATGCCCACAAAGGAGCCCACCCTTCTGATCCCATTACCTTTATCAGGGACGTATTGTCAATAGAAGTATCATAAAAATATCCGCTATTCGGATCAAACATAAATTTCCGGATTTTTATTTTAAGTTCATCTGCTTCTTTATCCCATTTCCGCTGATCTTTCAATATATGAAGCACACCTGCAATCTTTGACAGATATTCCTTTTCAGCATAGAGAAAACTGTTAAGACACACAGATTCCTGGTCCATTGACCAGCTTGAAGGGCCGTTTCTGAGCATTTTTGTTTTATCAAATCTTACTGCATCGTCCATTCCGCTTTCCCACTTTGCCGCAGTCAGTGTTCCGTCTGTAGATCCGTATTCACACAATCCGTCCTGATCGTGATCTCTGAATTTATACCACCAATTATGATATAAAACCAGTTTTCCATACATCTCTTTTAAAAACTTCTGATCCCCTTCCTCTTCATAAATCCGCCATACTGCCCAGCCAGCAAGAGGGGGTTTTGTATCTCTTTTATTGTTCAGTCTCTTGTCAGTATATATGGCATCCGGAACCATACCTTCTTTTGTCTGATAGTCAAACATGGCTCTTATCTGCTCTTTTGCCATATCAGGTTCAATTCCTGCCATAGCAGCTGAATGTTTCCATGAATCCCATGCCCAGAATCCGTCAAAATAATTTATCATAACTGACGGGAAAAATCCTCCGTGCACAAGGTCTTTATACGGAGCACGGTAATTAACCATTAATGTCATAAGAGATTTGACTGCAACATCTCTATATTTCTGCTTTCTTTCTTCTGATAAACTGCCAAGAGTTTTGCCGATATATTTATTCCACAACTTTTTGTTTCTTTTTAAATATTTTTCAGGATTTTTTAATGCATCTGCTATGAGATTTTGTTCATTTTCCCATTTTTCCCGAGCGGCAATTGTAATAGTAAACGTAATATAAACACTCTGTCTGCTTTTAACTAAAAACGGCTTTCCCGATTTAACCTGAAATCCGGAAGAATCAGTCTTAATATTAATATTTTTATCAAACTGCTCATAAATATTTTCCGATAATTGCGAGAAACTTACGATGATTCCATTCTTTAAAATATCACATTCAAGTGATTTTGTAAACATTTTCTGTTCCAAAACTGATGAGAGTAACCGCTTTTCATCTCCGGTATTTTTAATTCTTACAGATAAAAGAGCTGTGCTTTCCGATATAAAAATCAGGTTAGATTCTACTTTAACTCCATCTGCCATATACGATCTGTTCAGCCTGCCGGGCAGATATTTAATATTTTCGTCTTTGGGAGCCGGCAGCAGACCCTTATCATCACTGAGAACAAGCTTTATACTTTCTCCCAACCATTTTCTTTTACTAATAATAAACGGCCCTGAATACAATACTTCCGGCAGCTTTTCCTTTAAGCAAGGAAGTGCAAAGCCAAACCAGGCACCTCTGTCTGTGAAAAAAAACTTGCTGTCATCATTCATGTTATCAGGTGTGTGAGTTATATCAAGCAGATTAGGAAAATCTTCCTGATGATATGAATACGGTTTCTGCCTGGTGCACGATGTCAGTATCAAAAAAATAAAAATTAAAACCCAAAGCTTTTTCAAAATCACCTCTTTATTAAAATCTTATGGAAAGGCAGCTTAGCCCTCCGTCAACCTTTCGAAACTCGCTAACATCCACTGCCATTGTTTTAAAACCCGATTTTTCCAGTAATTCCCGGGTATCAGGAAATCCTTCAGGTACCAGTACCGTTCCGTTAATATTAATGGAATTAGCTGCATAGGATTCATTGCCGGGAACTATTATTTTTTTATATTTTTTAAACAAGTCAACATTCGAAAGCTCTTTTACAACAAGTACCGTATTATCACCGGGATAGGATATACCGCTTTTAAGATGAAGCATTCCGGAAAACCTGACAGGCTGCACTATGTAACCAAAGGGTACAAGATGTTCCTTTAATTGTTCTATACCCTGGATATTAGTTCTTGAAGTTATGCCAACATACACATTTTTGCCTATTTGAAGTACATCTCCTCCGTCAAGAGTACCGGGTTCCCGAATAAATTCAAGTTGTGAATAAAATTTCCCGAGAGCCTTCTTTACACTTTCCGTTTCTCCCCTTCTTGACAAAGCTCCCGGCCTTGTAATCACTGCGGTTTCTTCAAAAACGACTGCAGTGTCTTCAACAAAAACACCATCCGGCAGATCTTTGTCTGATTCAATACTGAAAATTTCCAGCCCGAAAGAAGATAAAACACCACAATATTTTTTATGCTGTAAAAATGCTTCCTCCCAGTCAGGACTGCCTAATTTCTGCGTTGTCAGGCCATTTTGAATTTCAGGCCCCACACTACGTACAATCGCCCGTTTAAAACTCATTATAACACCTCAATTATAGCTTAATACGTGATGAAAGTCTTATATCTTCTGACGAGCTCCCTACCATTACAACAAATTCGCCCGGCTCCAGAACCCATTTTTTTGCTTTACTGCTGAAAAACTCAAAAGATCTTGCATCAATATCAATTTCAATATCTTTTTCCTGACCCGGTTTAAGAAAAACCTTTTTAAATCCTTTAAGCTCTTTTTCTGGCCGCGGTTCAGAAGAAACAACATCCTTTACATAAATCTGTACAACCTCTGCACCTTCTCTTGTGCCAGTATTTTTAACTTTTAACATTACTCTGCATGAATTATCCTGTAGTTTTTTGACCTGAAGGCCTGCATATTTAAATTGTGTGTAACTTAATCCGTGGCCAAAAGGAAAAACCGGCTTAATATGCTCAGCATCGAGATATCTGTATCCGGTGAATATCCCTTCTCCGTATTCAGCTGTAAGATCAGGACTCATATATCCTGAAAATGCAGGTGAATCTTTCTGAGATTTAATAAATGAACAGGGAAGCTTTCCTGAAGGGTTGATCTTTCCAAACAAAACATTTGCAACTGCTTTCCCGCCTTCCTGTCCCGGATACCATGCCTGAACAATTGCTCTGGCAGGCCCGGTCCAATTATGCATGTCAACAGGAGAGCCTGTCTGATTTACTACAACAATATTTTTATTTACTTCTGATAATTTTTTTATTAACTCTGTCTGGTTGGGAAGCTCCATTGTTTTTCTGTCAAAACTCTCACTTTCAAATCTGTTGGAAAGTCCTGAACAGAATATAACAGCATCAGCTTTCTCTGCCAGGAGCACAGATTCTTTAATTAGATCAAGTCCTGGTACCTGCCATCCCACAGTAATCTGAGATATACCGCCACTAAAAGCATATTCAACTTTCAGGTTTACTACATCATCTTTTTTCAATTTTACACTGCCAGATACGATTCCTGAAGAAATTGCTTCCCACTTATCAATTATTTTCTTATTATTAACAAAGAGTCTCACTTTCCCGTTTTTAATTATATTAAACTTATATTCTCCTGTGGCAGGAGCTTTTAATTTTCCTCTCCATCTGACAGAAAATATATTTCTGTCATCAGGTCTGTGGAGAGCCGGATGAGGTGCATCATAACCCCAGACAAAATTAATTGTTTTATCATTTCTTATTAATACCGGCTTTCCTTCAAGATTAAGGTTATTAAAGTATTCCGAATGCCATGCTTTTTCTCCTGAAGAATCGTTTTTCATAAGGTATTTCGATTCAAGAGAAAGGACATCTCCTTTTGCCGCAGTGCCGGGGCAATAGACTATTTTAATTTTATTCCCTGCAAAATTTCTTATACCTTCGAGTATTGATATCCCGTAAGGCGGTACAACCTGTGCACTTCCTCCTCCCCCTGTTCTTGCATATGCTGCATTCGGGCCTATTACAGCAAGTGTTTTTATTTTTGAAAGATCAAGAGGCAGAATACTGTCTCTGTTCTGAAGAAGAACTATTGACTCTTCTGCTGCTTTTAATGCTGTGTCAGCATGCTTTTTAAATTCAGTATTCGATAAATCGGATTTTTTCTCAATTCCTCTGTCAAATATTCCTGATTCGAATCGCACTCTTAATAGCCGCCTGACCTTGTCGTCAATTACAGGCTCAGGAACCATCCCCTTTTTAACTGCGGCAAGCAGACTGTCACTAAAAAATTCTCCCCACGGCATCTCAAGATCAAGGCCTGAAAAAGAGGCCTTATCAGTGCTGTGTGTTGCACCCCAGTCAGAAACAGCAAAACCTTTAAATCCCCACTCATTTTTAAGTATTGTGTTTAAAAGATAATTGCTTTCACTGCACCAGTCGCCTCTGAATTTATTGTATGCAGTCATGATAGTGTAAACTCCTGCTTTCTGAACTGCTGCTCTGAATGCAGGAAAATAAATTTCTCTGAGCGCCCGCTCATCGATTTTTACATCCACTTTTGTTCTGTTCCACTCCTGATTATTACAGACAAAATGTTTTACACAGGCAAGAACCCCCTGATCCTGGACTCCTCTTATATATGGAACAGCTGTTTGCGAAGCAAGAAAAGGATCTTCACCAAAGCTTTCAAAATTCCTTCCGCCAAGAGGATGTCGCAAAATGTTTACACACGGGCCCAGAAAGAAATTTCTTGATTTTGCCCGCATTTCTTTTCCTATTACTGAGCCAATTCTGTAAACCAAATCATAGTTCCATGTAGCAGCCATTGCAACAGGAGCAGGAAAAGCAGTTGCAGCTCCCCACCTAACACCCGCCGGACCGTCAGACATTTTTAAGGCAGGAATGCCGAGCCTCTTGTTTACCCTTGTATCGAATCCTTCGCCTGAAAGCTGCTCTATCTTTTCTTCCAAAGTCATACGTGAAAGCAGATCCTCAACACGTTCCTCAACCTGTGCATTTTTATTCTTATACAAAAACTGTTTTTTCATACAGCCATTAAAAAATAGCATCACTAAAAATATACTGAAAACAAATATCGCTTTTTTCATTCTTTCCTCCGCCTGAAAATGAATTATTTTAGAATCAGACACAAGTAAACTTAATTATTCAAAATAAGCAAGTAAAATATTTCCAGGCGTTCTTTTCACTCAAACAAAATAAATTGTTCTAAAAGGAAGGGGTACACCCCCCGATTACTCAGAAAATGGTGTACCCCGCTGTATGACTACAATGTAAATAAGGGGTTTAAATTAAAAACCCGGATTCTGCACGACTTTAGGATTAGCCTGAAGTTCATCATCAGGAAGCGGCCATATTTCATCAACGCCGTCATCAAATTTATCCCAGTTAGGTGCATTGTTTGCATGAAGAGCAGCCTGAACACTTGTGCCCTTGTACCAGCGTACCATATCAAAAAATCTACCCATTTCATTACAAAGTTCAAGAGGCCTCTCAACTTCACGAATGTGATGTCTCAGGTCTGTTTGAGACATTGCTGTGCTTATTGGTACTGATCCAGCTCTGTTACGTACCTGATTTACATATGGAATTGCTTCTGCAGTCTTGCCCTGCTCATTCAATGCTTCTGCAAGCATGAGAAGAACATCTGCATACCTCATAACAATGTAATTGGTACCTATACTGTAGAACTCGTACGGATCTTCATCTGCATTATAATAGTTATACTTTTTGTAAAAAACTCTGGTTTCATCAGCTCCGTAATACTCTTCAAAAGTTTTTCCTTCGAAGAACCATATATCTGAATTCGGATCATCAAAAACAATTGAAGCATATGTTCGTTTGCTCGGTTTCCCATCTGCTGTTGTATCTGCCATAAACAGTTGCTTCAGATGATCAGTAGGCCATAATCCAAGCCAATCACCGTAATTTGGAACCAGAGATTGTGATTCAATTCTTCCGCCTGATCTGTCAGCTGTAAAGTTAATTTCAAATACAGATTCCGAGCTGTACTCGTTCTTGCCTGTAAACAATGAATACATATCATCAACAAGTGCATAGCCACTATTTGTTACAGCTTTAAACTCAGTTTCAGCCTGTGCCCATTTTTCTTCAAAAAGATAAACTTTACCAAGATAGGCAGTTGCAGCGCCTTTTGTAGCACGGCCTAACCATGCATCTGCCCATTGCGCTGGAAGATGATCTTTTGCAAATGAAAGATCTTCTTCAATTTGCGCATAGACTTGTTCTGGCGTTGATTGTGGTTTGTAAAAATCATCAGGAGTCTTAGGGACTTCTGTTACAAGCACAACATTACCATAAAGATTTACAAGCTGAAAATATGCATAGGCCCTTAAAAATTTGGCTTCTGCTACATATCCGTTAATCTGATCTTCTGTAAGTCCGGCTACCCCCGGAGTATTCTCTATTACCTGATTGGCAGCAAAAATCATCTTGTAATTTTCCTGCCAGAAATAATAGACATTGTACATTGTGGGTTTTGCTGAATACTCCTTCAATCCGCTTATCGGATAAAAAATATCTGCATTTGTAAGGTCACTCATAACTTCGAGTGACATGAACATCTCGCCAGGTGCCCAGTACTCATCCCACCACTGATGCTGTAATAATGCATAAGTACCTGTTAATGCACTTTCCACATCCTGGGCATTCCGCCAAAAACTCTCCACTGTCATCTGATTAGGATTTTCCAGTGTGAGGAAGTCTTTCTCACAAGCGGAACTCAATATCCCGAGGAGAATCACAGAAAGCAAGACAATATATTTCTTAGTTCTCATAATTCATTCTCCTTATTGATTTTAAAGGCCAATCTGGATGCCGGTAATAAACTGTTTTGGCATCGGATATGGCGAACGGTCTACACCGCGGCTGAACAGAGTCCCATAATCTATTGCCGGATCATATCCTGTATAACCTGTTAAAGTCAGCAGATTCTCTCCTGCAAAGAATATACGGAGAGACTGAATACCGTAGCCGTAAATTAAAGGAGCCGGGAATGTATAACCGATCTCAATATGGCGGAGACGCAGATAATCAGCATTCTCCAGCCACAAATCAGAAGCCTGAGTGTTTCTATCATCACCCTGAATAACTCTGGGAATATCAGAATTCGGGTTTTCTTCAGACCATGCATTAATCAAATCTGTGTTATAGTTACCGGGATTATGCTGAGTCCATGATGTCAGCCAATTTGCTCCGTTTATCATCTCTTTACCTGTTACAGCATACAGGAACATGTTAAAATCAAATCGTTTATAAGAGAAATTAACATTTAAGCCGAATTCAGCACCTGGCTGGCCTGTACCGAAGTATTGCTTGTCATCACCATTAATAACGCCGTCACCATTGGTATCAATATATTTTACATCACCCGGCTCAGGAGTTACATTATTAAAATATGCCCCGCCTGCTGCAAGATATGCATCAACCTCTGCCTGGCTCTTAAAAATACCATCAGTTTTGTAGAGATAGAAAGGAGCAAGCGGAAGCCCTACCATACTGCGGGTAGTGTTGTCAAATGCCCAATACACACCTCCGCCCCAAATTACTTCAGTACCCTGACGGCCAAGGCGTGTAACCTTGTTAGAATTGGTCGTGGCTGTAAAGTTGATCTCATATTTAAATGGCTTTACCATCTCTCTGAAGCCCAATGCCAATTCGATACCTTTGTTCTCTATATTAGCTGCATTGATAATGGGATATGATGAAGAACCTGTTGAAAGAGGAATCGGCGGGTTAAACAGCACATCTTCATTCTTTTTAATATAGTAATCAAATTCCATAGTCAACTTGTTTTCCAGCATGGCCATATCAAAACCAACATTAGTCTGCTTTGATGACTCCCACTTCAAACCTACTGACGGGAATGAAGTCGCTCTTGCCCCAATATGTATTGCCTGCTCTTTACCCGGGCCATAAGGATAGTTCAGGTCACGGTTATTATCTGATGCAATAGAGGCGTAGTACATATAGTCATCAAATTCCTGCATACCAAGTTCACCGTAAGAAGCACGCAGTTTGAAATCATTTACATAAGGAATTTTGAAGAATGATTCTTTGCTTAAACGCCATGCAGCAGAAACCGAAGGGAAATTACCCCAGCGGTGTTCTTCACTAAACCTTGATGAACCATCTCTTCTTAAATTTGCCTGCAGGAGATACTTGTCAGCAAAAGAGTAATTGATTCTACCAAAATATGATCTGTAGTGCCAGTCATTTGCATAACCAAATGCATTATCACTCTCAGTTCCGGCATCAAGGACTCTCAAGTTATCATCAGGGAAGTTTTCTACTGATCCGCCTGTGCTTCTGAATTTTGAAATTTCCTGAGAATAACCGATCAGTGCCTCAATTTTATGTTTCTTTAATTCTACATTGTAGTTCAATGTATGATCCATAATTGTATGATAAAAACGGCTTCTTGACTCACTCATTCGTGTTTTGTCATTCCGGTCAATATTTGCTAAAGCAAATTTAGGATCAAAATTGTATCCATAATTATTGTAAATATTCTGGCTTAGCCTTGCAGTATAGACCATGCCTTTTACAGGCCTGTACTCTAAGTAAGCTGACGCCAGCATACTTATATTATCATACTTATTATCTCTTATATTCTGGTTTGCAACAATATTTTTGGCTTCACGGTAAAAACCTATAAGGGAACTCGAACCGCTCCATCCTGTAGGATTATTTGAATCATGAAGAGGTATCATAGGTGATAATCCGCTCAAATAGAAGAAATTATAGCGGTTATCATATCTACTCTTCCCAATAAACCGGTTAAGGGACAGCGATTCACCAACTTTAATGCGGCCCTTGGTCATATCCGAATTAATTCTAAGCCCCATCCTCTTATTATAGGTTGTAACCACAATACCTTCCTGGTCAGAGTAGTTACCAGACACTGAAAAATTCATATTTTTGAATCCGCCGCTTATGGAAAGATTATAATTTTTCAATAACGCGTCACGGAAATATGCATCCTGCCAGTCTGTACCGCTTGAGAACTTGGATTTATCCGCCTCATACATAGAAACAAATGCAGGATATTCAACACCGCCGTTATCTGCAGCCATCTTAACAATTTTGAGATAATCATCAGTGTTTGTCACCATGGGAAACTTCTTTGCCAGAGACTGAAGGCTCATTGTTGTGCTGAAATTCACATTAATCGGCCCTGCTTCGCCTCTTTTAGTAGTAATAATAAGAACACCGTTTCCTGCTCTTGATCCGTAAATAGCTGCAGCAGAAGCATCCTTTAATACATCAATAGATGCGATATCCTGCGGATTTACAGAGCTCATATCAGATGGAACTCCGTCAACAATTACAAGAGGAGAAGTGTTGCCCAATGTTCCCGCACCGCGAATTTTTATTTGAGCCTGTGTTCCCGGAGCTCCGCTTGTGTTAGAAACATCCACACCTGCAGCACGTCCCTGAATTGCAGTTGAGACCTCGGTTGTTGCTATTTTTTGAACATTATCAACCCGGACTGTTGCAGCAGCACCTGTCAAATCTTTTTTCTGCTGCACCCCATATCCAATAACAACAACTTCATTACCTGCAATAACTTTCAGGGATAATGCAAAATCGAGTTTCGTAACCTGTCCATCTTTTACAACTATACCCTGTTTGATACCTGTTTTGTAGCCCATGTACATAGCTTTTACAGCATATGTACCTGGTTTCGCTGTAATAGTGTAATGCCCGCTTAAATCAGTAGCAGCACCAAACCGCGTTCCGACAATAATAACATTTGCTCCCACCAAGGGATTCCCGTCCACATCTGCAACCACACCCTCAATCTTACCTGTTTGTGCAAAAGCTAATACTGGGAGCAAAATGACAAGAAGCAAAATTCCTGCCTTTCTCATAGTTTAACCTCCTTACAAGTTCATACTCTCTGATGGAAATACTTTCTCCTCAAAATTACTTAAGGAGTTTCTCCCTTCTCTTTTAAAAGCCAAACCACCTCCTTCCGGAAATATTTTTTTGGTATTCACAATACTACCTTCTTAGTTGATTCCCTAATAACAAGATGCGCCTCTAACTGCTGATTATATGTCACTTCTTTTTTACCAGGATTATTTATTTGATCAATAATCATTTCGGCTGCTTTTACACCCATCTCAAACGCCGGTTGTGCCACAGTAGTTAATGGTGGATCCATTATTGCCATGACAGAGCTGTCATTAAAACCTGTCAATGCTATATCATCCGGAATTTTATATCCCCTGAGTCTGAGTTCTTTGTAAGCTCCCAGCGCTGCAAGATCATTAACCGTATAAATCGCATCCAATTTATCATTTTTCACAAACAGTTCCCTGCATCCGATTCTTCCCGCTCTTTCATCCAGGCCGTTTGTATATACAACATACTTTTCCAGAAAGGGAATATTGTTACTGTTTAATGCTGCTTTATAGCCTCTTAATCTATCTTTGCTCATTATAATAAATTGGGGGCCTGCAATGTATCCTATATGCCTGTACCCTGCTTTTATTAAATACTCAGTCATTTTAAAAGAAGCGTTGAAATCGTCTACTGTAACTCGGAATGTCTCAATGTCGTCATTGGCTCTGTTTAAAAAAACCATAGGTATTCTCTTGTTAAGAAATTCACGAAAATGATTCCCGCTCTTACTATTTTGAGCAACAATAACAATTACTCCTTTAATTGGAAGCGAAAGTAATACTCTTACATTTGATATCTCGCGCCTGTACTCTTCCGAAGAGTTAACTATTATTGTCATATATCCGGCATCATAAGCCACTTTATCAATACCATCCAGAATATATGAAATAAAACTATGATGAAGGTTTGGCAGAACAATTCCAATGATTCCAGTAATACTTAAATCATGGTGGTCTATATCCTGTTTTTCAGGATAATCTGCATAACCAAGTTCAACAGCCAGCTTTTTTACGCGCCTTTTAGTCTCCATTCGGATTGAAGGATTATCGTGTAATGCTCTTGATACGGTTGCACTAGAAATATCAAGACGCCTTGCAATGTCATTAAGAGTTACCGCCAACGATTGCGTTGAACCTCAACTTCCTATATACGCACTATTTTATCATTTTGTATGGAGTAAAACTCCCGAATTAATTAATTTCAAACGATACCGCAATCTTTGCATCTTTTACAATGAAGACATGTTACGGTAAAACATCAAGTTTTACATTGGTAGATTTATCAATCTTACACTATTCGGAAGAAATTTGTCCCTGTAGTTCCTGCTGATGGAGGGATTTTACAAAAAATGAAGGCGTGATACCTGTATATTTCTTAAAAGCTTTATTAAAAACATTAATGGAGTTAAAACCCACGGACTTCGCTACGGATGCAATTGTGAAGATTCTTGTTGAATCTTCTGCAAGAAGCCTTCTTGCTTCTTTCACACGATACTCGTTAATAACATTACTGAATGACTTGCCAAAATCTTCATTTATCACTTGAGAAATATATGATCTGTTCACTCCCAATTCTTTCGCAACATTTGCCAAAGATGCATCATGTTGCAGGAAATATTTCTCTTCTTCAATAATATGGACTATACTATCGAATATATTTTCTTTCTGTTCTTCAGTTAGATTGGAGTGATGATACTTTGTTTCATCTTGATCTTCTGTCTTTTTTGCAGCACCTTGTAATTTTAATCTTTGAATATGTTTAAATACTTTCTTGTCTCCTTTCTCAATAAGTTTCTCATATTCTACTATCTTCATATTTTTTTTAACAAGTATTTTATACATATTCAGTTTATTTCTAGAATGAATAATAACCAATGAAGCACCAACGATTATAAATAGGAGAATTGACACAACAAAAGAAATCCAGAATTTCTGGGCACGTATTGTTTCAATTTTTAACTTTCTTTCCGATTGAAGAAGTTTAATCTCTGCATCCTTCTTCTCTGTCGCAAAAAGTATCTGAAGTTCAGCTACATTATCTTTCTTTTTATCCGAAGCTACCATTCTGTAAAATTTATGATGCAATTTCCTATACTTTACAGCTTCCTTATACATGCCCAATGCTTCATACAGTTCCGCACTATACAAGTAATTATCCAAAAGCAGGTTCCTGTCCTGAATTTTTTCTGCAATAGTTCTGGCTTTTTTCAGTACAGAAAGAGCTTTGGGGGTGTAGCCCAATCTTGTATAAACGACGCCTAAATTATTCAATACTTCAATAATTCCCCATGTATCATTTAATTTATGATGTATATTCAAGGCTTCTTCTAAAAGAGGCAATGATTTCTCATACAATCCCATATCACTATAAATAATTCCAAGATTATTGAGAATCCTGGCCATTCCTGGTTTTGTACCCTCCTTTTTTTCAATTGAATAGGATTTTTTTAGAGTATTCAGCGCTTTTTTAAAATCATGTTCTGAGTCATATATAAGACCTATTCCATTAAATGCACTGCTCATACCAGGTTGATTTTCACTTTTCTTATAAATCTTAAGTGCACGGTTATAAAAAATTAATGCTTTGTCAAGATAACCAAGACTGAAGTACACACTTCCGATCCTCTCGAATACTTTAGCAGTGTAAAGCTCTTCTCCAAGTTCGGTAAATATTTTCTGCGCTCTAAAAAGATACTCCATTGAAACATCAAGGGCCCTAAGATATCTGTATGCAGTCCCAATATTCATAAGGGAAACAGCTTCGTTCAATCTATCATTTATTGTTTCTGACAAAACCAGTGCTTCTTTTCCATAGCTTACAGCATCTCTTGATGAGTTTTTTGCACTTTTAACAGACAAATTGTTCAGGTCATTTATTCTTTCCAGAATATCTGTATTTGTATTGTCTGGCTGTACAAAATTATTCTTTCTGCCTAAAGCAAAACCATGGATAAAAAAAATAATTAACAGAAATAGCACTCTGTTTTTCATAAACCTATCTCTTTTTGTTCAATGGATTTTCCCTGTAATATACTAATTACGCTGTTTACTGAGACTTTTGCAACAAATTTTATTTTAACATAGGATTTTTTCTCGTTATAAACCCAGCAAGACTCTTTCTTTTTATTTGATAAACGGACGGCCTTTAATATCTTTTTCCCATTAATGAACACTTTTTGCGGTCTTGCTTTCAATCTTTTAAAATTTAGTATATATACACGTTCTGCCGGAATAA
>JAGGVB010000168.1 GCA_021158245.1 bacterium
ACTTCATCACTTATCAGAAAAGGAAGGGGTTTTGAAGGATTAAATATTATCAAGTCATCTGCATAAACTTCTATTTCTCCTGTATCCATGGATTTGTTAATCATGTTTTCCGGCCTTAATGATACCTTGCCTCTAACGCCAATGACACTTTCCATGTGCATGGATTTTGCTGTCTGGTAATATTTATTATCAGGGTTAACAACTATCTGCGTAACACCCCACCTGTCACGGAGGTTTATGAAAACAACTCCTCCGTGGTCTCTTACCCGCGCAGCCCATCCGACAAGCACAACATCCTGTCCTTCGTCTTCTTTCCTCAAACCCCCGCATTTATGCGATCTTTTCCAAGATGTTACTGTTCCCACAGAGCTATATCCTTCCTTACGGCTTTTTTTGATTTATAAATAATATTGAGTTATAAAATAAAGTTAAAATATATCAAATGCAACTCTCTTTTCTAAAAATAAGTATCGCGATAAGCAGATTACCTATCGCCCTTGAGGGGCATTATAGGGGATGTTCTTTCATGAAATTATAGATCAATTTCTTCCCCGACCCATAAAATCCTTACGGATTAAATCCACCGCCCCAAAAGGATTTAAGGCGTAAGCCTTCTATCAATTCAAAAAATTTATGATAGTCGTGTCCGAATTATTGAAAAAAGTTCCGTACCAAAAGCTAAACTTTAAACCACACAAAGGATATTCTCTCCGGCATTCTGGATTCCCGCTTCCCGATAAATCGGGAGGAAACCAGGGGCTGTGCGGGGATAAAAAATCATTTTTTCGTTGCGTGCTTTGCGAGAGAAAAAGAAGGCGGCGGGGCGGCTGGCCTGCGAAAAAGAAAACCCCGAAAATTTTTCCGGGGTTAAAGTGGCGCCTCCCAGAATTGAACTGGGGACACACGGATTTTCAGTCCGTTGCTCTACCAACTGAGCTAAAGCGCCATCCAACAAATGAAACAAAATATAAAAACTTTTATTTCATTAGTCAAGAAAATTTTATTCAATTTTCAATATTATTTTACCATATATGCCATTTACAAAGAAAGGCATGGTAATTTCAATTGATTTTATTCCGAATAAATTTTATCTTATAAGAAATACAGTATAAATTATGATTATTTTATTAATAGTATAATGTTCTCGAGGTACTAGTAAGCCGGTAAAAGAAATAGATGCTATAAAATTATAGTTATCTGAGAGAACGGAGAAAATGAAACAAGAGGTGATTAGAGCATGAGTGAGAACAACCAAGCGGCCGGAGAACCAGGGCATCCGCAATAAAATTTACTTTTTCCATTCAGATATATCTCTTGCAACTGACATCAAAACCTTTTCGCCGCCGTACTGAAATACCGTGGATATTATTTCAACGGGAATTTCTCTTCCGTCTTTTGTAATATGAACTGCTTCAAAAGCACGAGTGCCATTTCTCAGAATTCTTCCCCGTTCTTCGGAAGCGCCTCTCTTTTTCACATCAGCCTTTTTTGAGATATCAGCAGGAGAAAGATTTAACAGCTCTTCCCTGGTATATCCAAGCCGTTCACATGCAACTTTGTTTACCTCAATAAACTTTCCAAATCCTTTCTTTTTATAAGGATGAACAAATATTGCATCAGCTCCGAAATTAAATAGGGTTCTGTACCTTTCTTCACTCTCACGCAGTGCCGCTTCATTTTTTTTCTTCTCTGTAACATCTCTGATTATTCCCTGTACAACTTTCTTACCGCCTATTTCCATTATGGTGGCTGAATTGTCAGCAGGAAATATTTCCCCGTTCTTTTTCTTCATATCTATTGTAAAATCAGCATGCCCTTTTTTTCTCAGTGTGGAAAACACTGCTTTTACTTTTTTAGCCTCATACTCAGGATGCAACACTCCAACGCCTAACTTAAACAACTCCTCTTTGGAATAACCAAAAAGTTCCTTTACAGCATTATTAATATCCATGATACGGCCATTTAATTCATGAATAAAAATTGCATCTCTCGAATCATTGAACAGAGTGGAATATTTCTCTTCACTTTCCCGCAGCTCTCTTTCAGCAATTTTCCTCTCTGTCACATCACGCGCACTTGCGTGAATATAAGTTATACCATTAATAATAATCGGTTTATTACTGAACTCAACATCAATTTTTGTTCCGTCTTTTCGCAGAAGTTTCGCTTCACTGACAAGAGATTCTCCTGATATAATACGATGGAAGTATTTCCTATATGCTTCCAAATCTTCTTCCTCGTGAAGATCCGGTATTGTCATTTTCAAAAAATCTTCTCTTGAATAACCGGTTAAAACAACTGCTGCATTATTGACATCAATAAATTTTGATTCGGAATCTGCAATAAAAATAGCATCCCGGGAGCCTTCCTTTAGTGCCTTATGCCATTCTTCGCTCACCTTTAATTCCTGATCAGCTTTTACCTTTTCAGTAACATCACTAATAAATACAATCCTTTCTTCTTGTGAAATAAAACTGGATACAAACATGCATGTTCTTTTTTCTCCGTCCTTTCTTGTTATCTCTGCCTGCCTTGCCGACGAGACTCCTTTAGACATATCTTCCCTGAATATATTTGCTACTTTATTTCTGTATTCTTCATCAGGATATGATTTTTTAAACCACTCTTCTATTGACTTTACTTCATCAGCAGTATACCCTGAAATATTCTCCGCCTTTTCATTATATAATATAAATTCACCCTTTTTATTGTGCAGAACAACTCCATACGGCGCAGCCTGAATGGAAGACCTGTACCTGTCCTCACTCTCTCTCAATCTCTCCTCTGCCCGCCTTCGCTCTGTTTCATCATGGAAAACCAGAACTACGCCTAGTATTTCTTTTTTATCATTAACAATAGGCGCGGCGCTGTCAGAAATAGGAATTCTTTCTCCGTTTCTGCTGATTAGGATTGTATGACTCCCAAGTTTAGATACTTTTCTATTTTTTAAAATTCTTTTCACCGGATTCGGGATTGGCTTTCCTGTTTGTTCATCAAATATCGGGAATATATCGCTAACCGGCTTCCCTTTTGCTTCATCAACTCTCCATCCAGTAAGGTTCTCTGCAATCCTGTTTATAAATGTCACATTTCCCCTGTTATCCAGAGTTATCACTGCATCCCCTATACTCTGGAGTGTAGTGGACTGCCATGCTTCCATCTCCTTTAAACTCTGTTCCATTCTATACTTGTATACTGTTGTTTCAATAACTCCTCTGAGCTCCTCCTCCATAATAGGCTTAACAATAAATCCGTAAGGCTCTGTCTGTTTTACTCTTTCAAGTGTTTCTTCATCAGTATAGGATGTCACATATACAACAGGAGTGCCGTACTTTTTACGAATCTCATCTGCTGCTTCAATACCGTCCATCTTACCCTTGAGTTTTATATCCATTAGTACAACATCCGGCTTGAGCTTTCTGCAACTTTCTACTGCATCCTCTCCTGAAGATACAAGTTTTACTACTTCATAGCCCAGGCCTTTAAGATTCTGCGAAATATCCGCTGCAATGATCTTTTCATCTTCAACAATCAGTATTTTGATTTTTCGGTCCATCTTCTATTCCATTTCTAAATTTGTACACATTAAGACATAATAGCTGTATGAAAATACAGTATTGTAAATCCGAATGGATTGCAAACCTTCAATATTAATACTTATGTAAACTTCATATAAATAGGTTCATAAATCACTACTAAATATTACTAATCTTATGGCAGCCGCTATAACATGGACATCATATAGCAAAAACAATACCTTTTTATTGTATTTTTACCTTCTTGTGAGAAATTTACCAAATCCGCATCAATATAAAACAACTGTTAAATCCGGACAGGATACAATAACAAAACCTGATTTAACTGACATAGAACATTTTCAGGTACATGCAATTAATAATTTGAATATATAATAGAATTAATAACATCGCGGAATGAATTAATATAATGCTTTTATCGCATAAATGCAAATACGAAAATTTAAAGGCTGCATAACGCAAAATAGCCTATGCAGCCTTTTATCTGTTTTTATTTCTTTTTCTTACAAATCAATACAAAACCTTTTCACACTGTGATACCCTCTTTTCACTATTCTGTCTCCCCTGAAAACCGACCATGCAGGCATTCTGTTGTACTGCTTTGTCATCTGGTAAAGTTCAAGTGCAGAATTGGAGACAAACAGATATACAATCCGTTCAGGGTTAAATGGGTTGGGAAGAGCTGCAAAGAGCCCGTTATCAGAATCAGAATATTCTTTGCCGTTGTATTCAAACCAGTTCTTTCCAATCTTTATCCCCAGCTTTTCTGCTGCATCTTTTACAACAGAATTATCTTCAGGGCCGCCGAGAAGTATCAGATCTGATGAAGCAAGCTTTTCAGGAGAGATTTCACAATCTTTTACAACAGGCGGCAGAATCTCGGAATAACGGTCTGCAAGTACTTTGGAAAACCTAAGGGCAAGGGTATGATTTGCCTCTATCTCGCGTGAAGTACCATAGACCAATACGGTTTTAGTCCAGTCATCATAATAATTTGACATTGTATAGAATGATTCCCTTGCTACAGGAATATCGTTCATACTGTTAAACTCAACAGATACCGGTTTATTTTTAAGGTTGAGGATAATCTCCTGATCAGGCTTTGTAACCTTGACCGGAAAGACCGTTTTTTTATTATTTGCAGTAACTGTCACCATAGCTGCAAAAATATATGGATTATTATTTTGTCTTACATTCAGGATAACCTTCCACTCATCGCCCTGCTTATTCACTTTTGCACTTACTTCCGGATTCGGCAGATCTTCTCTTTTTATCCACTCTTCAAAAAGCTTTACAGCTTTATCTCCTCCGTGTTTTTCCGCTATCCTGATAAAATCACTGTTTTTCATATTCTTTTCATAATAATTGGTATGAATCTCTTTCATCATTGAGCCGAATGTTTTATTGCCCATAAACAGCCTCATCTGGTGAAGCAGATACGTGCCTCTTATTCTTGGAATCTGATAATTATTGTATCTGTCGTAAACCCGTTTTGCTTCAATTGGCTTTATTGTACCTTCCCTTGAAATTACATACAGAAGCCTGTAATTCAGGTCTGTAAATGAGTCTCTTAAACGCTTAAAGGCTCGTTCTTTGCTCTCAGGCAGATAATTCAATGTCCGCCACATTGAAGCGGTTCCGCTTACAAACCAGTTTTCCCTGTCACTTGCAGGATAGACTGTATTATGCCACATATCATGTTTGTCAAAGGTCAGATACTCCTTTATTTTCGACAAATCAAAAACAGTGCCGTCATTCTGATTATCAGAATTATCTCTTTTTAACGCCTTGATTTTTTCTGCAATAAATACAGGGCTTACAATTGAGTATCCGAGAGAAAGGCGCGGCACAGCTCCGGGAAGATCCGGAATGCGGTGGTTTTCATTTATGAATTTCTCCCTGAGAGTTACTTTCCCCGAATGAGCGAGGAACATAAGATTACGCGCCATCTCGCTTGTTGTAATCTTGCCGTCACACGCATGCGGCCTGTTTATAGGGCTTGATGCCCACAAATTTACTCCGTCAATTTCATCTATTGTTCCATTGTGCTTTTTGTAAAAATTGACAAAAGCTATGTCCCTGTTCCACGGACTGAAAGCAAGATCGTATGGAGCATTACTGCTGTTTTTAATATACTCTTTACGTACGTCCATATCCTTAGTGTTATTATTGCTCCAGTAATAATCCGTAAGGCCGCCGGGAAAGTCTTTTTTGCTGCTTCTCCACAGCTTGCTTTTACATGTTCCAAGAAGGAATATTGCTGTCTCATTTGTCTTTGCATCACCTATAAGCCAGTCATTTGTGTACATACCGTTGTTATTTTTTGAAAGAATTTTAACGACATCATCAATACTTGAAGCATATTGGGCAGCTTTTCTTATTCTGTTGGACTGGGGTGTTCCGTTAGTGTTAAAAGGAGTCTGTGATACTGTTGTTTCTCCAATCATTATTCCTGCGCTGTTTATATAGAAATCAGCTGCCGAGTGTATCCCCCCCGGGAAAGTTTCATACACAAGTCTGTGGCCTGAACTGGGGATCATATCCAGAATAATGTTCCAGTGGGGGCCGGTGTATCCTCCCCACATAAAAATCTGGCCGAACACAATCTCACTGCTTTTTGTTGCTGAATTAGTTGCTAAAAAACCGGAGCATTTGTGCTGCCGCATCGGTATATTAAGCTCATCTTCAGCAGCAAGAAAACTCTTTCCGGATATTGCATTGCCTGTTTTTCGAAGCGCACCTCCTGCCTGGCCAAGATCTATCACAGAATTTAATGTTACAATATCAACAAGATTAATATCCCGCCCGAATATCTCTGCACCTGCTCTTACAGCTCCGTCTGCAATACCCTTCATCTCTTCAAGGTACTCTTTGTCAAACTTACGGAGCATAAGCGCATCAGCATCAAATCTCAAATAATTCCAGCCCCGTGAGGGATGCTCTTCATACCTCTGTATTCCGAGTTTATTTATATATTCTGCAATCTCGTGTGCAACAAGATATCCGTACTGATATCCTCTCTTGTAGGGTTTACCTTCAACGTGCACAAAAATCCAGCCTCTGTCATCGTATCTGAAACCATTGTCACACCATCTTATTGTCTCTTTTGGAATGTATTCTGTTATATCATCAACCTCTTCCACTTTTATATCATCAAACCACACGCTGCCCTTTGCCGTACCGTTTAATCCGAAATTCAATCTGACTCTGTCTTTTGCCCTCGTAGCAATAAAAAGCATCTCCTTTTTCTGCCAGTCATGTGTTGAGCCTGCTGCAGGGGAGTGATTTGTAAAAGGGAAAGATGCCATAGTAACAGCAGCAGGAACGGATGTAGGGTATCTGTCAGTGGGATAGGAAACAGCATCCCTGGTTTTTACATAGAAGCTTAACCTGTAGAGATGCCCTACTTTAAGATTAATTTCATCTAATTCTAATATTGTCTTCCCCCATTTTTCATGCTTTATAAGAATTGAATTTGATCCGGAATGTTTTTCCCCTGTACATACTTTAATTGTCATGCTGCCTGCAGATGATACGGGATGCCACTTATCCGGTTTTACGTCCGACACATTCTTATTAAAATCATTATTATAATAGACAATAGTGTCGCCCTTTGCCGGGAAAACTGCGGCAAAACAAGTAATCAGGAAAATTGCTGCAATACTTCTTTTCATTTTCTCTCCTCCATTGATGAAGACAATTAATATAAGGCTCTTATAGAGAACCGCTCCTCTCCTTAATAAAATTAGAAATAATCTGACATACATGCTTTTTTGTTTCTGAGTCAGACAGGGTTGCACAGATGCGTTCTATGTATCTTCTTTCTTTTATTGACAAAAAAGTATACGGGAAATTAATATCAAAGATCCATCCAAGCTGTAAAATTTTAAAATCCGTACTGGTTCTCAAGTTTGATATTTCAACAATGCGCAGGTTAATAATATCTTCCAGTACTGAAGGGGAAATTTCATCACTCACAGGCAGGTCCAGTTCAATACCGGAATTTGCTCCTCCTTCGTGATTTTCGTAATACTCCGTAACAACACGAAAGATATCCAGCTTGTCAGCATCTCTTAAAAGCCTTGTAAAAAAAATATTTCTTTGGGATGCAGAATCCGGAAGTATTTTAAAATTGTGGTGATAAACAGCAAACAATAGAAGTTCTCTGTCTTCATCTGAAAAATCCCGCAACACACCACTCTCTTCAAGAACTTTTTTCCCCAGAAAAGCATGGTTTTCTGATTTGGAATCAACAAATGTTTTATATTTATAATATTGTTCAAATCTTCCCGCGTCATGAATCAGGCCCAGTATCCCGCAAAGGAGCAGTTCCTCTCTTTTCAGGCCAATGGAGATTCCGATATCTTTTATTTCATTTGAGACTCTGTAACTGTGGTCTATTTTCAGTTTAATATTGCTCTGATCTACCGGGTCTTCGAGAATAAAAGATGATGTGTACGAATCAAACCATTGCAGAACTCTCTCAAAATCTTTTTCTGTAATCATCTATTCAATCCTGATAATAAAATATTATTTCTAAAAGGAAATACATTTACCATGCAGTCATTCAGCCGGCGCCTCCGCCTCCTGCACTCGCACCTCCTCCGCCGCCTGCAGATGCTCCGCCGCCTGCACCTGTGGAACTGCTCATAACAGTTGTTGTTACTGCAACAACATGGGAAAATGAGTTTGCAATATCTGCCGGATTCGAATGCGAGCTCATAACATACCATGGAACATACGTCGGGAATGATTCACTATGCACTATATTTATCATTTCTCTGTAGTGCTTTTTCGTCATTCCGAAAACAATACCGTAAACAATAAACGACTCAATCTCATTGTAGAGCCTGTCAGGAGCATTCTCTCTGAAATGATATTTCATCAGATATTTTCTGACTGCGAGCAATTTTTTTGTTATCTCTTCACCTTCTCTTGTTCTGTGCATAATAAAGAGAGACAGAATAAATACTGTCATTGATGAGCCGCCAAGTACAAGAGAGCATATCCCGCAGTAAAAAGCAGCGGGAAATAGCAGGACTAACAGGATACCGCTTACTGCCATTGATTTATATCCTGCTTTTATACTCTGCATGTCAAACCAGCCCATTGCTTCGCCCTCCTTTTTTACAAGTTTTCTCCACTTACGGAAAAACTTCATAAATTTTGAACGAGACTTGCTGATTGTTTTAAGGCTTACCCTGTCTGAGCCCGCTCCTATTGTATCAAAAATAAATAAAATAAGTTCTGTTTCATAATCTTTCAATCCGGAACTTAATTCATTAAATTTCTTCCTGTTAAGCACCCATTCGACATCTTTGCCTGATTTCCTTCCGAAAGCCCTGTTGCGTCCTTCTACCTCTTCTAATTTAAGCATCCCCTTTTTTGCACAGTCAAACAGAGTAGCAGTTAATGCTGTACCGGATATCTGACGGGAATACAGCAGATAGGATGCAAGTGCAGGATTTATCCCTTCCGGTATTTCAGATGCAACTTCAGGGATTCCGGATATTTTATGTCTTCTGCCGTATTTATTAAAAGAATTCCACCAATAACCTAAACCCAGAACAGAAATAAGAATTACCGCCCACAGTCCATGCTTCATCCGTTTTCTCTGTTCCTTTAGTTCCTTCAACATCATTATACGGCGCTCATTTGACTTTTGAGACCATACAGCCTCTTCATCTGTAATAGAGTCTGCTACGGATTTATTTATCACAGGAATATCTTTAAATAATTCGGGAGGATAAAGAATCCTGAATTCAAGATAAGTATATGCAGGAAGATTCGAGCACCTTCCGAGTATTGTACCTGTATCTGTAATCTCTGAAACAGCATTCAGAGGCCCATGCATCCAGTGCTTTACTTTTTCAGGAGTAACTACTTCCGGAGGCTCAATAACAATCATTGCTCTGTCTGTTTTCCTGTCCCATGTATCACTTATAAATTTAAAATACAAAACAGCGGTATCGTTATAACGTTTAACATCGTTCTTAACAGTATATGATATCACAAAAGTACGCATTTCATTGCTTGCGCTGTAAAACCAGCGGACTTCTGTTCCCGAATTTCTTCTGATAATCATATATGTTCCAGGCTTTTTGCCGCTGGAAAGCAGATAAGGAGAAGATCCCTCGGAAACCTTAAAATCCGTAAATTCCACTCTTGAATCTTTGGGAAAAATTCTGAATGCATAGGAGAATGATCCGGAAAAAGAGTATGTACGTTCTTCGGAAATATGCATGGTGCCGTCGGATTCTAATCTGCAGTTAATTGCTACTTCGGGGATTGAATAGTACTTGGCATAAATTTTTCCGTTAAAAACCGCTGATAAAATTATCAATAAAAAAACTACTCTGTTAAAAACTCTGTGATTTTTCATAACTTCCTCTACGGTTAGACATAATCTATGAACGGATAGAGCTTAAACATACTTCATTTTTTTTATTATTAATACATCCTGTTGCAAATTATCTATTTATTGATTATAATAAAATACAAAAATATACTTTGTTTATCAACAACATTTCAGAAAAAGAGGGTTGAATAATGCTTGAAAATCAAAATCCTTCAAAAACAGCTGCCTGGAAAAAACTGCAGAAACATTTTCTGAATATGAGCAGTATCCGCATGAAAGATCTTTTTAAAAACGATCCTGACAGATTCGACAAATTTCACATCTCATTTGAAGACATGGTACTTGATTACTCAAAGAACCTAATTAATAAACAGACCATCAGCCTTTTTATTCAACTGTTTGAGGAATGCGGCCTTAAAGAGAGTATTGAAAAGATGTTTACCGGTGATTTCATAAACCGAACAGAAAACCGCGCAGTGCTTCATACTGCTCTCAGAAACAGATCAAACAAACCTGTCTCTGTAAATGGTAAAAATATTATGGATGATATTAACAGCGTACTTGATAAAATGAAAATATTCAGCGATGCAGTAATATCAGGAGAAAAAAAGGGCTATACCGGCCTTTCATTCAAAGACGTTATAAATATCGGAATAGGCGGGTCAGACCTCGGCCCTGCAATGGTTGCAAACGCGCTCACTCCTTTTCACACCCGCCTCAATGTCCATTTTGTATCCAATGTAGACCCGTCTCATATTGTTGATATATTAAACATGGCCGAACCTGCAACAACCCTCTTTTTAATTGCGTCAAAAACATTTACAACACTGGAAACAATGTCTAATGCCCAATATGCACGGAGATGGATCATAGATTCTCTCGGGGATGATGCCGTATCAAGCCACTTTGCCGCAATCTCAACAAACACTGAAAAAGTAGTTGAATTCGGTATAGATAAGGAAAATATCTTTCATTTCTGGGATTGGGTGGGCGGACGCTACTCTCTCTGGTCTGCAATAGGGCTTTCAATTACCCTTGCAGTGGGATTCGATAATTTTACTGCCCTTCTTGAAGGAGCCCATGCAATGGACAATCATTTTAGAAATTCTCCTTTTGACCGGAATATACCTGCAATACTTGCACTTCTCGGTATATGGTACAACAACTTTTTCAGTGCTGAGACTCATGCTATTCTTCCATACAGCCAGCATCTTGAGTTTTTTCCTGCATTTCTTCAGCAGGCAGATATGGAGAGCAACGGCAAATCAATTGACAGAAACGGAAATCCTGTTTCATACCAGACAGGGCCGATAATCTGGGGAGAGCCGGGCACTAACGGACAGCATGCATTTTTTCAGCTTCTTCATCAGGGGACAAAAATGGTTCCCTGTGATTTTATTGCTCCTGCCAAAAGCCTTTATAATGAACCTGGCCTTCACATAAAATTAATTGCCAATTTTTTCGCCCAGACAGAAGCTCTTATGAAAGGCAAATCAAAAGAAAAAGTAATATCGGAACTTAAGGAAAATGGCCTTTCACAAAAAGAAATTGATTTCCTTCTGCCTTTTAAAATTTTTCAGGGAAACAGGCCTTCAAACACAATTCTTTTCAGACAGCTCACTCCCCGTACTTTGGGTTCCCTTATTGCAATGTACGAACATAAAATTTTCGTTCAGGGAATAATTTTTAATATTTTCAGCTTTGATCAGTGGGGAGTTGAGCTTGGAAAACAGCTTGCCAAAACAATTCTAAATGATATTGAGGGAAGTGTAATATCAAATAGCCACGATTCTTCAACTTATAATCTGATTAAGATGTGGAAAACTATGCAGTAAGAAAAAAATGCCTGCCTTTTATTCAAAAATTATTGACGGATTCTGATTCCCGAGTTCGTCTTTTTAAAACCAGGCTTAACAATGTAGCGTTGATAAGTGTTTCAAAAAAGCGACAAATTTTTTCTTTATTCACACTTTATCCACACTGAAGAATTCGGCAAAATGCAGTCAAATCATCTGTTCAGATCAGGCTGCTTACAAAATTACGCATGTTATTAAATTACTTTCAGCGTAATTATAAAACATTAAAACAGTGCTAAGTACTTGGATTATAAACATGTTAACCCCAATCACAATAATCTGCTGTCATGAAAAGCATTTATAAAACTAATAATTTCTCTCTTAAACTCTATAAAAAACCGTGCAAACAATCTCTTTTTTCCACAACTTATCCACATAATTTTTACATGTTTTCCGTAGTTATGATTAAAAAATTAAAGTTATGTATCTTTATTAAAATCTAACTTTTTGGATTGTCTGAAATCGCAGCACAATCACTGATGTTTTTATGATCATTATCTTACAATAAAGAAAAAAATATCTTGCACAGTGTGTTCAAATTTCATATATTCTAATACTTAAATTTACACGAAAGGAGGTTGGTGCAGTTTATGCCGGCAGTTAAAGTTCGTGACAACGAACCATTTGAGAAGGCTTTTAAAAGATTTACAAAGCAGTGCGAAAAAGCAGGTTTAATGTCTGACATTAAAAAACATCAGCATTATGAAAAGCCCAGTGAAAGAAGAAAAAGAAAACTTGCAGCTGCAAAAAGAAAGCAGCGCAAGCTGCAGATGATATTTGGCGAATAGATTTAAATTATTTGTACAGAAGGTAAAATGAGCATCCTTGAGAAACTGCAGATTGATCTTAAAGAAGCGATGAAATCCGGAGAGAAGGTCAGGGTTGATGCAATAAGAATGCTTATAACTCGTTTGAGAAATGAGCGTATAGCAAAAGGTGAAGATTTACCTGAAGGCGAAGAACTATCTGCGCTTTCAAAAGAAGCAAAAAAACGCAAAGAATCAATTGAGATATACAAAAAGGGCAGTCGGTTTGAGCTTGCCGAAAAAGAGGCAAAAGAGCTTGAAATTATTTCATCTTATCTGCCTAAAGAGTTTAGTGATGAGGAGTTAATCCAAATCATTGATAGAGCTGTTGACGAATCCGGTGCCGATAGCCTGAAAGATATGGGAAAAGTTATGGGCATTGTTATGCCTCAGGTAAAGGACAGGGCAGACGGAAAGCGAATACAGGAACTTGTTCGTCAGAAACTCAGCTAAAGGAGTTTCTATGAAAAATTATTAAGGCTCTGTTCTTTTAGTGTGAGAACAGAGCCTTTTTATTTGTCCGGCACTGCTATTGGAGAAAATATAAATGATACAAAAATTAAGCATAAATACTACTGCAAGAACACAGCTGTTAAATGTCACTAATCTTATTGAAGATGTTCTTGATAAAAGCGGAGTTAAAGAGGGGCTGTGCATTTTATGGGTTCCGCATACTACAGCAGGAGTTACTATTAACGAGAACGCTGATCCTGACGTTGTCAGAGACATATTATCTGAGACAGAAAAGATGATTCCTTTTGAACATGGATACCTCCACAGAGAGGGTAATTCCGCAGCGCATATTAAATCCAGCCTTTTCGGCCCGAGCCTTACTTTAATAGTCTCAGAAGCACGTCTTGTTCTCGGAACATGGCAGTCTGTATATTTCTGTGAATTTGACGGTCCGAGAAACAGGCGCATGATCGTTAAAATTATCGAAGCATGAAACAGTCATAAGGGCTCCTGATGAAAATAGAATCCATTGGAGGAGAATTCAGCCTTATTCATAGAATCTCCGAAATTGCTGATAAAAATTATAATGATGAGAATCTGATACTCTCTATTGGAGACGATGCCGCTGTTTACACATGGGGCAGAGACAGAGTGTGTGTACATACAACAGATACAATGGTTGAATCAGTTCATTTCAATCTGTCCTATACTTCTTTCCGTTCTCTCGGATGGAAGGCTGCTGCTTCAAACCTGAGTGACATTGCTGCAATGGGAGCAGATCCTGCTTACGCACTTGTGAATATCGGAATCCCTGATTCCTGGTCTGTAGATAATATTGAAGAAATTTACAGAGGTATGACAGAGTGCCTGGACGGTTTTGAATGCAGGATAATAGGCGGTGACACTGTTCGTTCTCCAAAAGCAGGATTTGTTACTATTTCAGTAGTAGGTTTTACAGGCAAAAACAAACTTGCGAGAAGAGATTTAGCTCAGACTGATGATGTTATCTGCGTTACAGGAAGCCTGGGAGGATCACGCACCGGCCTGGAAGTTCTTGAAAACAGTATAAATCGGAACAGGTACGCAAAATCCGTAAAAAAATTTCTTACGCCTGTTCCTCAAATTGAGGCTGCAAAAATACTTGTAGACGATTACAAAGTCAGATGTATGATAGACATTAGTGACGGCCTGGCCTCAGAAATAGCACATATCTGCAATGCAAGCAGAAAAGGTTGTGCCATATACAGTGACAAAATTCCGGTTTCAGAAGAAGCTGAAAAATGGGCAAAGCGCACCGGATCTACACCCCTTGATTTTGCTTTATCAAGCGGAGAGGAATATGAACTTGTTTTTACTATTAGCCCCAAAAAGGCAGAGAATCTCATTTCTTCTGATTTCCGGACAGATATATGCCCTGTAAGCATAATAGGCTCAATAACATCTGACAAGGATATAATGCTTTATGATATGCACAAAAAAACAGTTCTTCTTGAAACAGCCGGATGGAACCATTTTTCTTCATAATGATTGATGTAAAAAAACATAAAATGCATAATTCAAACCGGGCAGTACAGCCTTATAATGTTTTTTCAAATGTATATGACTTTCTTATGAGTCATGTTGACTATACGGAATGGGCTGAGTATATTGATAATATCTTTAAAAAATATGGAGAAAGAAAAATTTCTTCTGTTGTTGATTGTGCATGCGGTACAGGAAGCCTCGCAGGTACATTATCAGCAATGTTTTATAAAACCGCAGGATTTGATATATCAATGAATATGATTAAACAGGCCAATGCAAAACATTTTCCTTCCCTCTGTTTATGGCAGGGCGATTTAACATCTATTGCATTAAAACAAGAGTGGGATGCTGCACTCTGTTTGTATGATTCTCTGCAGTACCTTCCCAAAATTTCAGTCGAAAAATTTTTTAAAGAAGCATCAAAAATAATTGTTCCGGGCGGGCTGCTTCTTTTTGACCTTGTTTCCGAATTACATCTTATAACATACTGGGCTAATACTGTGGAACATGATATTGTGGGAGAATGGGAGATTACAAGGCACAGCAAACTTAACAGAAGGCTGCGTGAACAACATACATATTTTACTTTTAAAAATATTGAAACCGGCAAAACAATCTCTGAGCATCATATTCAATATGTATATTCTATTGATGAAATAGTTTCAATCCTGACCAACAACGGGTTTAAACAGGTTGGTATTTTTGATGATTTTTCAAATAACAGGGGGACCGAAAAATCTGACAGAGTACACATTTTGTGCAGAACGGAGGCAAAAATTTGATTCGATTACACGACGTATGGTACAGAATTGACGGGAACACCATTCTTGAAAGCATTGAGCTTTCTTTAAAACCCGGAGATTTCGTTGCTGTTTTAGGGCCCAGCGGAGCAGGAAAAAGCACTCTTCTGCGGCTTATCAATATGGAAATTTTTCCCACAAGAGGTATTGCAGAAGTAGCACAGTATAAGAGCAACACAATTTATGACAGAGAAATTCCTCTGCTGCGCAGAAAAGTCGGTGTAATTTTTCAGGATTTCAAACTGTTGGAAGACAGAGACGTTTATGAAAATGTTGCTTTTGCTCTTTGGGCAACCGGAACGCGCAGGGGGCAAATAAAAAGAAGAGTCTTTAAAGTTCTTGCGGAAGTCGGATTAAGCCACAGAAGATATTCTCTTATCCAGCAACTTTCAGGCGGAGAAAAACAGAGAGTAGCAGTTGCAAGGGCAATTGCAAATGAGCCCTTTGTTTTACTTGCCGATGAACCTACCGGCAACCTTGACCCTGAATCCACAAAAGATATTATGGAGCTCATCAAAAAGATCAATGCCAGAGGTGTTGCAGTTGTTATGGCAACACATAAAACGGAACTTGTTAAAACTCTTCCTGTCAGAATTGTTCAAATAGAAAACGGGAGGACAAAATCATGAGTTTAAATATCATATACTCCTTCCGTGAAGGGTTAAAAGGGCTCAAGCGAGTACGTATGGCTACTTTTCTTACTATTTCAACAATTGCAGTTACACACATACTACTTGGAATTTTTCTCCTTTTTACAGTCAATGTGCACAGGCTTGTAGACGTTTTCAAAAACAGAGTAACAATGGAAGTATTTATTGATAACAGCCTTTCCGATGCTGAACAAAAATCTCTCGGGGATAAAATATCAGCTATTCCCGGAATAGAATCCGTTATTTATGTCTCAAAAGAAGAGGCTCTTAAAACTTTTGCCAAAGAGACTGGAATTGACCCTGTATCAATCCTCGGGAGTAACCCTCTGCCGTCATCTTTCCGAATAAAAATAACAAACAGCAACCTTACTCCGGATAAAATTGAAGCACTAAAACAATCTGTAGCAGCCCTTGACGGGGTTGATGATGTTGTTTACAACAGTACTCTCTTTAAAGCTGTTATAAAAAACAGCAGAAGGGTTTTGATTGTAGACGGATTTTTATTCGGGCTTGTAATGCTGTCATCTGTGCTTCTTGTTGCAAATACATTAAGGCTGTCCATTTTCTCTCAGAGAAAATCAATACAAATTATGGAACTCGTAGGAGCAACAAGAGGGTTTATCAGAAGGCCGTATTTAATTCAGGGTGTTATTCAGGGGCTATCCGGCGGATTGTTCGGCTCAGGAGCAATTCTGCTATGCATTGGATTAATTAATTCACACTTTATGCATCTTCTTTCTGCTTCTGCATTTGTAGTAATTTTCCCTGCTTTGCTCGGCATGATTTTAGGATATGCAGGCAGCAGCATTGCAATGAAAAAATTTCTGCTTTGATTTATTAAAATATTTAATACCACTACAGGCCCGGAAAAATTGCACTAATCCGGGCCTGCTTTTACCACACTTCAACCCAACCCATAATTTCTTTTAAGGCTTTAAGACAACAGATTGGAATCAGAATTCTTCCCGTGCTTTTTCAGATACAGCCTCCATGTAATCGCCCATTTTTCAGGATCATCAAACCAGGACTCGTCAATTTTATGTACTACACTTCTGTGAGGTGCGCTCTTTACATTTTCAGGATTTGTTCGCGCTTCTTCTACAATGTATTTTAATGCTTCGAGATATTCATCCAGTTCGTCTTTTGAATAGGATTCAGTAGGTTCAATTGTAAACGGCTGGGGTACAATGAACGGATGATGACTTGACCAGAGATGAAATCCGAAATCACACATACGACAGGTAATATCAAAAGTGCTCACACCTGTTTCCTTGTAGAGTTTTTCCCATGTGTACCTTACCTGCTCAATCCTTCTTTTACCGCCTTTAAAAGGTGAATCTGCTCCGTCAATTTCCGTAATATGCTTTAAAAGATAATTATTATTTAAAACTGCGATTTTTGATACTTCTTTTAAACCTTCCGCACCAAGACTCCTTATCCATGCATAAGATTTTAAAATTACAGGAAACACTCCCCAGAAAGATCTTGTTTTGCCGATACTGTTTTTAAGATTAAAATTAAAAGAATATTTCTTCCCATCATAATCTACGATGGGAACAGGGAGGAATTCCTCAAGTTCTTTTGTTACTCCAAGTGCTCCGGAAGCAGGCCCGCCGCATCCGTGAGGTGCTGCAAAAGTTTTGTGAAGGTTGAAAAAACACATGTCAAATCCTGCCTCTTTTGCCCTGGTGATGCCGAGAATACCATTAGCATTTGCCTGATCATAAACACACAATCCTCCGGCATCGTGTACAATTTTTGTAAACTCATCAATACGGGGATTAAAAATTCCGATGTCTTCAGGATTGGTAATGAAGAGAGCAGCTGTTCTTTCAGAAACAGCGCTCTTCAATGCTTCAAGATCCGGGAACCCGTTTTCATCAGGATATATTGTTATTATTTTGTAGCCCTTTACCGCAACTGCAGCAGCATCCGAAGGATGAGAAAATATGGTTGTGATTACTTCATCCCTCTTATCTGCTTCCCCCCGCACCTCATGATACTTTTGTACAATGGATGCCATTGTCAAAATTGCGTGGGAGCCTGAACTGGGCTGAAGGCTGAACCTGTCAAGCCCTGAAATCTCTCTAAAAAACTTATCCATCTCATAATAAATTTGAAGTGCTCCCTGCACAGTTGATTCATCCTGAAAAGGATGCAGCTTGGAAGCTTTTGCCGAGCGGGCAATAACTTCGTTTATCTTCGGATTATATTTGACAGTGCACGTTCCCTGGCCTATATCTATGTTTAAGTCTGCACCGAGATTCTGCTGCGACAATCTTAAAAAATGCTTCAACACCCTCATCTGCCCTACTTCCGGAAGGGCAGAATCTTCTTCTCTTCTCATGATTTCAGGAAGTGATGATACGCCGTCTCCCACCTCTTTTTCAATCTCTTTGTCTGTTTGAGGAGGAATTACTCCCCTCTGTCCTTCCGAATGGAGCTGAAATATTATCTCTTCATCCCATTTTGCCTGATGAAAGTTTTTTCTCAATTTTGATTCTCTATCTATTCCCATTGTGCAATCCTTTCATTTAATAAATTCTCATTTACTGTGAAACAATAGCTTTAATCTCATTTGCCAGTCTGTCAATATCATCTTTGCAATGGATTTCTGTTACACAGTAGAGCGCACAATTTTTAAGATCCGGGAAATCAGGTTCAAGGTTATGCCCGCCAAAAATCCCCTTTTCTCTTAACTGCAGATTAATCTCGTCAACTTTTTTACCTGTACCTGAAAAATCAACAACAAACTCTTTAAAATCTGCAGACATAAATTTCAGTGAAACGCCAGGAATGCCTGTAAGCCTTTTTTGCGCATATTGAGAACGCTGCATTATTGTCCGGCCGAGCTCCTTCATACCTCTCGGGCCCATCAGAGAAAGATAAACCGCCGCTGCAATACCGTAAAGAGCTGCCGCAGTACCCACAAATTCCTTGCCTTTTTCTCTCTCTCCAAATGAAGTCCTGTCGTAAAGGACATCTCCGAATCCCCATTCTCCTTCAACCTTTGTATGTGCAATTCCGAATAATCTGGAAGGATATTCCGCAACATACTTTTCTTCATCCCTTGTTGCGATGAATCCTGCAAGAGATCCGCCAAAATACATGTGATTTCCAAGGTTCTGAATATCTCCGCATACTATGTCAGCGCCGTAATGTGACGGCGGTTTGAGAACTCCGAGTGATATGGGATCTGTACTCACTATCATTATTGAACCGTTATCATGCACAATTTTTGATATTTTTTTTCCCTGCTCTTCAATAAATCCCATAAAGGAAGGATTTTCAAAAAACACACAAGCAGTATCTTTATTCAATTTTGATGATAAATCATTTAAATCAATCTGGCCTGTCTGCGGATCATGTTTAAATCTTTTTATTGTCATAACAGGTTCACAGTAGTTTTTTATAACTTTGAATCTGTCAGGAGAAACAAACTCACTTATGAGGGCTTCACCCCGGCCTGTAATTCTTTCAGCCATTCGCACTGACGTGCTTGCTGCCTGGCCCCAGTCATACGTCGGTACATTTACTACATCCATATCAAGAAGTTCTGCCATTAAACTTTGATATTCAAAAAGAGCCTGGAATCTTCCCTGATCTTCGTAAGGTTCTCCTGCATAAGCTGTAAGAAATTCTGATCTGTTTACTACCTCATCACATATTGCAGGAACATAGTGCTGTGCACATCCTCCTCCGAGAAAGCTTAAAGCATCTTCACATGATGTGTTCTTTGCCATAATTCCTGTAACATGCTTTTTAAGCTCATATTCGGAAAGAATAGGCTCAGGAATCTTTAATTCTCCTCTGAACCTGAGCTTTTCGGGTATGTCCTCAAAAAGCCGGTCAATATCATCAATCCCCAAATCATCCATTAAAGCCTTTTTTAGATTGGGAGCGGAATTCGGTATGTACGGATGTACAGGTTTTTGTTTTTCAGGCATATTTTCCTCCTGCTTATTTATCTGATTTGTATATGTTTCTCAATTAAAATAAAACTGATTTCCCGACTTCTTCTTTAAAAGACTCTATAAAATACAACGCAAACGATTGCAAAGCAAGTTTTTGTTTAATTTTATCCATTTTTTCAGCATTTTGATTGAATAACACCTATTTTTTTTAATCCTTTATTCTCTTGTTACATTCACATTTTGCACTAAATTAAAAATTATCGGAGAAATACACCTACGGTGTCTGAGTATTCTGCGTAACAAAACGTACCGAAACTGAATGGCCGGTTTAACGAACATTCATGCACCCAGTACCGAACCTTCAGGCAAACTCAGGATAAACTGCCTTGCAAGAGTGGTTTTGCCGCATGGCCTTGGCCCAAGAGCAACGACAACCGGAAACAATTCAAGCATCTCTGTAATTTTTTTAATATCGGTTTTTCTTTTAATAAACAAACAACCCACTCTCTACATTGAAATGTCGGATATATACTCCGAATTTTCAATGAAAATGTAACAATTGTTCGGGTGTTTGTCAATATTGGATTCAAAAAAATAAGGATAAGGGATAAAACAAAAGACGAGGTATAAGGTATAGGG
>JAGGVB010000169.1 GCA_021158245.1 bacterium
CCGGGCATTGATATTCGTGCTCCGGATCTGACTGAAACGAGAAGAGGATTCTCGCTGTCACCGAACTTCAGGTTCAGAATATTTTCAATGTGTTTTACTCCTGCTTCAACCTGATCTTTGATAAGACTTATGGCCTGGTCTCTGCCCTTTTCAGTGTACATTGTACATACTTCTGATGTTATAGTAAATCCCGGTGGAACAGGTATTCCAAGCCTGGACATTTCCGCAAGATTTGCACCCTTTCCACCCAGCAGATCCTTCATGCCGGCACTGCCGTCTGCATTCCCGTCACCAAATAAATAAACATACTTGCTGCTCATACAATCCTCCTGATAAATATTTATTAATTATTGCTGATTGTTTTTTTAATCAACGAGTTATACAATTTCGGCTTTGAAATAATTTCAATTGCTTTTTTTACTGTCGGATCACCGTTGATTCCAATCTCAATGGACCGTTTTGTACCAAAATATTTTGATGCCAGTTCCTGTTTTAAAATAAGTTTGATATCATTGCTGCTTGCATCAAAAAGACGGCCTTTTGATTGTTCTATGGAAACGCCCAAAGCATCTATTCTGTTTATCAGATCATGGTCAAGCTTGTCAGAAACCGCTTCCTTACGAAACAGTTCAAGATTTTTCTCAATGGGCAGTTCATACTTAAAAGACTTTTCCGTTATGTAATTTCTGAATTCAGTTAAAATGTCAGGCGTTATTTTCACAGATTTATCAATTTGTTTTTTATTATTTGCATAATGGACTGCAAAATTAAAGAAAAGAGACCTCCTTCTTAAGGCAACAACATAATCACTTACAAGCCTCGGAGCAACATAAACATCAGGAGCTATTCCTCCTCCTGCTTTTACCGCTCTTCCGTTATCTGTTGAAAAATGTTTTAAAGAATCAGATTCAAAAGATTCCCACGAAGAATAATGCCTTTTTTGAATGCATCTGCCGCTCGGTGTATAGTACTTTGCAGTTGTTATTTTAAGTGCTGTTTCACGGGTCATGGGAAACAGCGTTTGAACAAGCCCTTTACCGAAAGTTGTGTCTCCTACAACTATACCTCTGTCATGGTCCTGTATTGCTCCTGCGACAATCTCGGAAGCTGACGCACTGAAGCTGTTTACAAGAACAATAAGCGGCTTTTCTCCGTAAACAGGATTTGAAAGAGATACAAATTTTCTGTTGGACTGTTTGACTCTGCCCTTTGTAGAAACAATAACTTTCCCCCTCTGCAAAAAAACATCAGAAACATCAACTGCTGATTTAAGCATCCCACCCGGGTTGGAGCGAAGGTCCAGGATGAGCCCTTTAAGATTGTCCGGATCCATTTTATGTATTGCCTGCGCAATATCCGAACCTACATTTCTGGAAAAACGCGTCAGCTTCAGATATCCTATACCGTCTCTTATTTCACTTGCATAGACAAGATCTTCAACTTTAATTGCTTCCCGAATAAGTGTGAATTTCAGAGGATGCGGCTCTCCCTCGCGCTTTATTGTTAATGTTACTTCCGATCCTGCAGGGCCTCTTACATGCATACTTGTTTTGCTGAACCCAAGATTTTTTGTCCATGACGTGTCAACCTTAATGATCCGGTCGCCCTCTCTGATTCCAGCTCGTGCAGCAGGAGTTCCGAGGAAAGGAGGCTCCGCAACAGTAACAACATTATTGCGATAGATGAGCATCATACCCACGCCTTCGTATTTTCCGTCAGTCAATATCTGCAGCTGGCTCTTACTCTCTTTTTCAATATAATTTGTGTATGGGTCAAGGGTGTTCAGCATTCCTTGAATTCCTGCTTTGAAAAATTTATCCGGGTCTATCTTATCAACATAGTTTGTTGATATCCTTTTATATATTTCGCCGAGAACAGTCAGATTCTTTGATATAACCCTGTACACATCCGAGCCCTGGGCCATATTGCTTATTATAAAGAAAAAAACAACAAACAGGCTCAAAATTACAATATTAGTTGCAATGCGTCTCATCTTTTTCATTTTACCTTTCCTTCCGTCGTGGGATCAACTTAAATATACATTCTACAAGATAACTAATTTTTATGATATACGAAAAATTTTTCTATAACTTTTCAGATTCTATTATATTTAAAACATTCCCAAGTATGATTTGTTCCAATTTTTCAACTGCAAGGTTTCCGTCAAGCATAATAACCCTGCCAGGTTCCTGCTCTGCGATTGTTTTATATCCGGCTATTACATCCCTGAAAAAGCCCTCTTTTTCTTTCTCAATCCTGTCATCAGCTTCAACTGTTTTTTCTCTTCTCCGCAGAGATTCTTCCAGAGAGATATCCAGAATAAAGGTTACAGCCGGTTTTACATCCCCGCACACTAAACTATTTGCAGTTAAAACTGCATCAAGAGGCAGTTTTCTGCCGTAACCCTGATATGCAAGTGTCGAATCTGTGAACCTGTCGGAAATAACAATATTCCCGGCAGAAAAAGCGGGAAGTATTTTCTCGGCAAGAAGCTGAGCACGTGCAGCTTCATACAGCATAAGCTCTGCAACAGAATCAACCGAACCCTTTTCGCTTTGAAGAAGAAGCTCTCTTATTTTTTCGGAAATAACAGGCCCTCCCGGGTCTCTGACAAGAATGGCTGAAAACCCCCTGAAACGCAGATTAGCTAACAGCTTGCGAGCTTGAACTGATTTTCCCGACCCGTCTATCCCCTCAAAAGTAATTAATAAATCTTTGAAAATATTTTCCCTTTTCTCTTGCAATTTAAACTTACAATTTTTTTAATTTCCACTTTCCGCCGTGAAATCTTTTATTATTCAAAAACCCTTTGAAAGTTTCATCAACCAACTGTACAATCCATATTCCTGCCAGGCCGAACCTGAATATAAAAGTTCCGGCCCAGTTAAAACTTATTTCAAACAAAAGAACTGTCACAATATTTACCCACATCAGCCACTGTATATCCCCTGCGCCTCTGAGGCTCCCGCTTATTACTGAATTCAGCGCTTTGGGAACCTGTACAAGTGCAAAAATTATGAAAATCATGCGGAATCCGTAATCCGCAAATATCGTATCCTCTTTTCTGACAAAAATATGGAGAATAGACCCTGAAAAAACAACTAAAATAACAAGAACCGTAATACCGAGAATAAAAACTATTCTGTTTGTCAGCTTCCTTGTCCTGACAGCAAGAAGATGCTGGTTCGCTCCTATATTTTTGCCGATCTGAGCCATGGCACTCAGCCCGAAACCCATATACACCATTGAAAGCACAGCCTGTATTCTGAAAAAAAGCTGATGCAGGGCCAGAGGTGTAATGCCCATCAGAGCAACAAAACTCGTAACTACAAGCTGACCGCCTGACCATACCATCTGCTCTACTGTTGCAGGCAGCCCTATTTTAAAGAGCTGTTTAAAACTTTGCATATTGGGAGTGGTAAGCTCCCTGAAAGAGAGAAACAGCGTTGACGTTCTTCTTCTGAAATAAAAGAACGTCATTATAAAACCAAGGGAATGGGCAACTCCCATTGCAAGCGCAGCACCTCTTACTTCCATGCGGGGAAATCCGAAAAGCCCGTAAATAAGCACAGGCGTTAAAACCGCATTTGTAATATTCATGGTTAAATTAATTACCATTGACACATGCGTATCGCCTGTTCCCCTTATAAGACTCACTGCAATGAAGTTCGGAATTAGAACCGGTGTAAACATTGCAATGGTCTGCAAATATTGAATGCCGGATTCAACGCCCGATATAGACCGGACACCGTGTTCATTTATCAGCTTAAATATCAGCGGCGACCCGAAATACCACAAAAGCCCTATAGGAATGACCAGGAGAAAACTGGCCATAACCGTCTGTCCCACAATATGATTTGCTGTCCATCTGTTATCAGAACCGAGCTCCCTGTTAATGAGAATCGTTGCTCCCATTACAAATGTAAGCAGAACAGTACAGGTAACAATGACAATCTGCAAAGCAAAACCAACTCCCCCGAGAGCCGCTGCACTTAACCGGCCGATAAAAGCAGCTTCAATAAGCCACATAACAGGCTGAGATGCAAGATCAACAGCAGCAGGCAGGGAAGTTTTCAGAATCGAGTAAATATGCCTGTTTCTTGTCAATCGTAATATTCCAGCCCGAGATGAGTAATAGGTTCCTCTCCGCGCAGATGTCTGAGAGTATTTTTTAGTTTCATCAGCTGAATAAACAAATCATGTTCAGGATAAAGGCCTGGTGCTGTCATGGGGCTCTTAAAATAAAATGAAAGCCATTCCTGAATTCCGCTCATTCCTGACCGCTTTGCAAGATCCATAAACATAATCAAATCCAGTACAATCGGTGCTGCAAGAATTGAATCACGGCACAAAAAATCAATCTTAATCTGCATTTGATAACCCATCCAGCCGAAAATATCAAGATTATCCCATCCCTCTTTATTGTCTCCTCTCGGCGGATAATAATTAATTCTTACCTTGTGATAAAAATTGTCGTAAAGTTCAGGATATAGCTTGGGCTGAAGGATATGTTCCAGAACCGAAAGCTTCGATTCCTCTTTTGTTTTAAAAGATTCAGGATCGTCAAGAACTTCCCCGTCCCTGTTTCCAAGAATATTTGTTGAGAACCACCCGTTAAGCCCTATAAGCCTTGCTTTAAGGCCCGGAGCAAGAATGGTTTTCATAAGTGTCTGCCCTGTTTTAAAATCTTTCCCTGCGATTGGAAGGCCGTTTTCTTTGGCAAGCTGCCTGATAACAGGAACATCAACTGTAAGATTCGGAGCACCGTTTGCAAAAGGCACGCCCATTTTCATTGCTGCATAAGCATATATCATTGAATTGGGAATTGCTTCATGATTCTCTTCCAATCCCTTTTCAAAGGCTTCAATCGATTCGTGTACAGGCTCCTGCTTTAAAAATATCTCTGTTGACGCACACCAGATCATAACCATTCGGTCAACGCCGTTATTTTCTTTAAAATTACTAATATCTTCCATTAACTGCTTAGCGAGGTCCATCTTGGTTTTACCGGATTTAATCCATGTGCCGTGAAGCAGTTTCACATATCTGTTATCAAAAACTCCCTTCATGGGTTTTAATGCTTCAAGTTTATCTCTTACTCTTTCAATATCGGCATCTTTAAGCACACCGGCTTTTTTAGCAGCCTGATAGCCGTTATCAGGGAAAATATCCCATCCTCCGATAACGAGATCTTCCAGATTTGCAAGAGGGACAAAATCCTTGATTTTCGGTATCCTGTTATCAGTCCTCTTTCCAAGCCTTATTGTTCCCATTTGGGTTAAACTCCCGTAGGGCAGGACATGGCCCCGTAATATTGATTCAACCCCTGCAATAAATGTTGTACCTATTGCACCCAGGCCGGGAACCAGTACTCCAAGTTTCCCTTTGGGTTCTTTTATTTCGATCTTTTCTGACACAATGGCCTCCTTAAATAACTTAAGATATAATATCTCTTATGCGATTATTATCATCAACAAGAACTATTTTCGGGATCAGCTCTTTTGCTTCCTTTTCATCGCAGCTTGCATAGGAGAGTATTATAACAGGATCACTAACCTGAGCAAGCCTGGCAATTGCCCCATTCATTATTATCTCTCCCTTGCCTCTTTCTCCCTTAATAACATATGTTTCAGCACGTGAACCATTTGCTATATTGAGTATATGAACCTTCTCAAAAGGCAGAATACCAGCAGCATCCATAAGATCCTGATCAATTGTTATGCTCCCCTCATAAAAGAGGTCCGCACCTGTTACCCGTGCTCGTTGAATTTTTGCACGGAGCATCTGGCGATACATCGCAATACTCCTTTCAAATTACTTATACACTATTCTGGCTTTTCTCTTTCTTGTCCTGATCCCAAACATGCACTATACGCTGAATTGCAGTTACATTTGATAAAACAGCAACTATCCATATTGCAGCAACAAGCGTATACAGATGGATTAATCCGCCTATTCCAAGCAGAAGAAGCCTTTCAGGCCTTTGAAGAATACCCACTTTACATTCAAATCCAAGCCCCTCGGCTCTGGCCCGGACATAGCTTACCATAAGAGAACCTCCGAGCCCTATTGCAACTGCAACTGTTGTTAAAAACCAGTCATGGCTTATAAAAAAATATGCCAGGCCGAAGAAGAAAACCACTTCCGAATAACGGTCAAGAGTGGAATCGTATAAGGCTCCGAATTTTGTAACCTTATTGCTCTGTCTTGCAAGTCTTCCGTCAAGCACATCGCAAAGGCCGGAAAACAGTAAAAACAGAGACGCTATTCTCAAATTGCCGATAATAACAAAATACGATGCTACAGCACCCATTAAAAAACTTAATGTTGTAAATGTATTTGGATGAACATTTAATTTTGATGCCAAATTCACTATCGGGCCAATTGCCGAAAGAAAAAAATTCTCCACCTTTCGGGGTATGGGATTAATTTCAGAAAGTTTTGTCATTTTTTCCTGTATTTCCCTCTATTATTAATACAAATTCTCCGCGGATTCTCGATGATGAAAAATACTCAACTGCATCATCAATTGTAGTACGTACAATTTCCTCAAACTTCTTTGTTAATTCTCTGCATACTGCCACTTTTCGGTTGCCGAGCACATCCCTTAAATCATTTAAGGTCTTAAGTAAACGATAAGGAGATTCATATAAGACAATTGTCCTCTGCTCCTCAACTAATTGGGACAGCCGCCTGTTTCTGTGCTTTTTTACAGGCAAAAAACCTTCAAAAACAAATCTGTCAGTTGCAATTCCAGAAACTATCAGTCCTGAAACAGCAGCAGATGCGCCAGGTACAGCTGTTATTTTAATAGATTCTTCCGCAGCAAGGCGCACAAGATAAAAAGCAGGATCGGAAATACCCGGAGTGCCGGCATCAGAAACAACTGCAATTGATTTGCCCTGCATCAAGTTCCGGATAAGCGCAGGACCGCTTTTCTCCTTGTTGTGGTCGTGATAACTTACAAGGCGGTTCTCAATACCAAAATGGTTCAGTAAAATACCTGTCCTGCGCGTATCTTCAGCAGCAATAATATCCGTCTCTTTAAGAATTCGGACAGCTCTGAAAGTTATATCTTCAAGATTCCCTATCGGCGTACTTACAAGGTAAAGTGTGCCTTTTATACTGCTTTCTCCGGAATCTATGTTCATCTTGATATTTTTTTCAAGGCCCTGCCTAATCTGTCAAGCCCCTGCTCCACATCATCGTCTGTTAAATCAAGGTGCGGCCTGAATCTTATTGTTCTTGTTCCGCACGTAAGTGCAAGCAGGTTTTCTTCCTTCATTGCCTGCCACAGGTTTCCCTGATCCTGCGGAGTTGCAGCATCAAACCCAAGCAGCATTCCCCTGCCTCTCGGATTCTCTATCAAAGTATCATACTTTTTACAAAATTCCCTGATTCCCGAGAGAAGTTTTTCCCCTTTTTCAGAAGCATTAGCAAGAAGGTTCTCATCATGTATTATTTTCAGATACTCTGCGCCTCTCAGCATGTCGGAAGGGTGTCCTCCCCATGTAGAATTAAGGCGGCTTTTTCCTCCGTCATTATTTGCAAATACATTATCTTTAAACCGGGCAAATTTATCATGGTTGGCCATTACTCCGCCTACCTGGCTCTTTTTTGAAAAAGCAATAATATCCGGCTTTGCATCTCGCCCGAAGTGTTCATGCCCCCACATTTTACCGGTTGTTCCGAATCCTGTCTGCACTTCATCATAAATAAGCAGAACATCATACTTGTCACCAAGATTTCTTAATGTTGTAAAAAATGAGGATGGTATATGGCGGTCACCGCCTTCACACTGAATGGGTTCTATAATAAATGCAGCCACATCATCGCCATGCTTCTCAAGAATGGAAACAATAGCATCAGCCGCTTTTTTCTCCTGCGCTTGTACTTCTTCAGGATTTGAAACCGCTCCGTTATTGTCAAAACGCATAACAGGAGGTTCAACTCTGAACCAGTCAAATTTTGGGAAATACTTGTACTTTCTCTTATCATTAGTATGCGTTAAAGAAAGTGTGTATCCTGACCTTCCGTGAAAAGCGGACTCAAAAGATATAACTTTTGTTCCAAGGGGCATAAGGTCTTCCGTGGGGTCATGATCAATTAAACCCTTTTCAAGGTTGCGCCTTACTTTCCAGTCAAATGAGGCTTTAAGAGCATTCTCAACAGCAAGAGCTCCGCCGTCAATAAAAAAGTAGTGATGAAGATAATCTGGTGTTCCGTATTTTCTTAATGCATCAACAAATTCTGCAAGTTCCTCAGTCCAGAAATCAGCAAGTGACGGCCTGTAAAAAGATGCTTTTGCCAGCCTGTCAAGAAATGCTTTATCTCTTAAACGCGGATGATTATAACTAACAGGCGCTGTTGATAAAAATCCGAAAAAATCAAGATACTCTTCTCCTGACCTGTCAACAAGATAACTGTTGTGAGATTTCCACAAATCAGGTGATATGTCTGTCCACCAGTCGTCCTGTATTCCAGCTATTTTTTTCTCCGGAGATCCGGCGATTTTGTCGTGCAGTTCCAATTTTTTCATATGTACTTCCTTACATTGATTATAAGAGCAGACAGGTTTCGGGTTTTGTCTATAAATCCAAACATGCAGAGACAATTTACCAAAATCATTATAGTCAAATAGTATAACAAGAATAGCAGAAAAAGTCAAGATACTTATGTATTTTCTGGCATATTCCGGTTTCTCCTGGAATGGAACGACAAACAAACAATCAGGGCATTTTGAAGGAACAAAACAACTATAGAAATCTTAAAGCATAATAAAGCAGAAGATTTCTCTTATGCCTGCGGCAGAATCGAAATGACAAGGTTGAGATTTTTTTTACCGGAGTTTTTCGGGCTTTATCAGTACCGACTATTTAAAAATATGATAGCCGGTACTGAATTTCTAAAAAAATTATGCCCCGGTGTATAATACTTCACCAATGCAGGATTCAGATGTCAGCATTAAATACCGGGGAAATATATTACACTTTATGAACACCGACTTTACCACTTTATAACTTTTAACTTTATAACTTTTAACTTTATAACTTTATATCTTTCTTCTCAACGCTTTATTTAAGGCATGCATTAAGGTCAGGATCTGTAACGCTGTTCTCCTCCACATACTCTAAAAGCAATTTTTTTACCGCTGAAACAATTTCAGGCTCTTCCCACGGTTTCTCAATATATCCGTCAACCCTTGCTTCGTTTATTGCTCTGATTGTATCCTGCTGTGTTGCCAGGCCTGTCAGAATAAGCCTCTTTGCTTTTTTCTGTTTTGGATTCGCAGTTACTCTTGCAAGAAAATCAACGCCGTTTTCTATCGGCATTATGTGGTCGCATATAATCATTGCAATTGTATCCTCTTCGCGTTCTGCAATAACCTCATCAGCCTCTTTTGCAGATTCACACTCAATGATTGTAAAGCATGGTTCAAGAAATGCCAGATCTCTTCGCAAAGCGCCGAGTACTTCTCTCTGGTCATCAACACACAGTATCAGATGTTTCATTATATAATCCTCCCTAATCAGGAAAACTCCAATTGGCCGAAATTTCAGGACTTTGTATCCATGCAGAAAATATACGTTATTCAAAAAAGAAATGCGATAAAAAAATTATTCCTTTTAAAAAAAGATATAATTGATTTTTCGGGCTGGTATGGTTATTTTACTTTGATATAAATTTTTGGGAAAGAAACTGTTTCTTCCGGAGGATAATATGGAAACAGCAGGTACAATACTATTTTTTCTGGTTCTGATAGCAGGTGTAGTAATAATTCCATTCGGTGTTGCAGGAACATTTATCATAGCAGCCGATGCTCTTGTTTACGGCCTTTTAACAGGATTCGAAAAAGTCAGTATAACTCTTGTTGCAATACTCTTTGGTGTTGCAGTCGGCCTTGAGGTCTTTGAAGCTGTTTTTGGCGCAATGCTCGCAAAAAAATTCGGCGGTTCAAAATGGGCGGCAATAGGAGCCATTATCGGAGGTTTTGCAGGTGCGGTTGCCGGCACTCCGATAGCCCCTGTAATCGGGACTCTTCTCGGAGGTTTTTTCGGTGCCTTTGCAGGCGCAGCAATTTTTGAGCTTTTATCATCAGGAGATTCGTCACGTTCTCTGCACGCGGGGATAGGTGCTTTTATCGGAGCACTGACAAGTAAAATTGCAAAAATAATCATAGCAATTATTATGGCAATAGCAGTAACAATTCAATTTTTTTAGAGGTTTTTAAGATGAAAATCAGCAGAAACTTATTATCTATTATTATATTTTCATCTTTATTTACAGGAGCATTTTCCCAGCCCCTTACAATTGCGCGTGTCAAATATCACGGAGGCGGAGACTGGTATAATGACCCTTCATGCATCCCTAACCTCTGTTCATTCATAAGACAGAACACTAATATTGATGTTTCCTTAAAAGAAGAACAAGTGGCTCTTACGGATCTGGAACTCTTTTCCTATGCATTTCTTTATTTAACGGGGCATGGAATGATCTCATTTTCCGATCAGGAAGCTGCCAATCTCAGATCATATCTTTTAAACGGCGGTTTTCTATATGCTGACGATGATTACGGCATGGACAAATCTTTCAGGCAGGCAATGCACAAAGTCTTTCCAGACCGAAAGCTTTTGGAACTTCCATTCTCCCACGGCATATACAGTATTCAATTTAAATTCCCCAACGGCCTTCCGAAAATCCACGAACATAACGGCATGTCGCCTCAGGGATTTGCAATTTTTGATGATTCCGGAAGAATAATGGTTTATTATACTTTTGAAACAAACATATCCGACGGATGGGCCGACCCCGGGGTGCACAATGACCCTCCTGACAAAAGGCTTGCCGCTCTTAAAATGGGTACGAATATTGTTGTTTGGGCGCTTTTACACTGATAGGCAAATGGACAAAACAAATAATACATATTCTGAAATTATAAAAAAACTTTCTTTGCTGAGAAAGAAACAGAAGACCGTCCGGATTATGTACGGATGCACATTTGTACTGGCAATACTGCTTGCCGTGTTTGATTTTATTGTTGTTTTCGAATCAATCTTGTGGCCTTCTTCTGCAGTTAGAGTATCGCTTATCAGCGCTGCTGTTATTGTAACATTAGTTTTATTGACAATTAAAGTACTATACCCCCTCTTCTCCCTGTTTTTTCTGCACAGTTATCCGTCTGATGACGCTCTTGCTGTTGAAGCCGGTACAAAATACGGACAAAAAGACAGAATCGTTAATGCGCTCCAGGTTTACAGAAGCAGAAAGAATGGAAAAAATACATCTTCCTATCTTGCTGATGCCGCCTTAAATGAGGTATCTGACGCAACAAAAGATATTGATTTTACAAGTCATGTTAAATTCAGATTAAAAAAAACTGAAGCTGCACTCCTTGCTGTATCCTTCGTTATCGCTTGTCTTTTGCTTTTTATAAACACTCCATTAACAAAGGCTGCATTGCTGCGTATAAGCAGCCCTTTTCAGAATTATAAAAAACCTCCGCCTTTTAAGATTTTTGTAAAACCTGGCAATACTGAAGCTGTAGAAGGAGACAACATAGAGCTTAAAGCGGAAATTACCGGTAAAAAAGTAAACCGAGCTGTACTATTTATCAAAAAAGAACACAGCACTGAGCGTGTCTTTGACCTTGTACGCCCTTTTTCACGCACAATTTTTTCAATCAGCAGAAACACAAAGTACTTTTTTGAGGCAGGGCGTGTAAAATCAGGCACGTACACTATCTCTGTAAAAAAACGCCCTGTTGTTCGCAATCTTAAAGTCAAGCTTGTGCCTCCGGC
>JAGGVB010000170.1 GCA_021158245.1 bacterium
ACATGGAGCAAGAGACACAACGTCTGTTAGATCGTCTCAAGATTGACATCTCCTCCGTGCGTTCGAAAGTGGAGAAGCTGTCCGGTGGTCAGCGTCAGGCGGTGGCCATTGCTCGCGCGACAGCTTTTGATAACAAGGTCACCATTATGGACGAGCCCACGGCGGCTTTGAGCGTGGCGGCCATTAGTAAGGTACTCGATTTAGTGCGGGAGCTCAAGGCACAGGGCTCTTCGATTATCATAATCAGTCACCGCTTGGAAGATATCTACCAGGTTAGCGACCGAATGATGGTGCTGCGCCACGGTTGCAAGGTCTGTGACACTCCCGTTACCGGCGATATTGACGATTTCCGCGAGCGCGTGGTGGCCTACATAATCGGCGCACGTGATGATTTTGCCGAAAAAGTGAATAAGGAGTCAAATAATATGCAAAAGCAGGACCAAAATGTCGTTCATTAAAGATATAAATAAAATATTGCGAGAGAATATTCGTGAATGGGGTATGTATATTGCCTTATTGGTTATCATGGTCTTCTTCACCATCACGACGGAAGGCGTCTTTATTTCGTCGAGAAACATAGGCAATCTAATAAATCAGACAGGCTATATAGCAGTATTAGCGATTGGTATGACGTTGGTCATTATCATTCGGCATATAGATCTGTCGGTTGGTTATCTTTCAGGCTTCCTCGGCGCGGTAGCGGCAACCGCTATGGTATCCTGGCACCTGTCTGTATATACGAGCATACCGATTGTAGTAGTACTCGGAATTCTAGCAGGAATTCTCACCGCTTTCCTGGTAGCACAGATGAAAATTCCAGCTTTCGTAGCAACACTTGCCGGGTGGTTAGGTTACAGAGGAGCACTACAGCTTACAACGATGAGCAAAGGCACGATAGTTATCCCGAATGACACTTTTAATGCCATAGGCAACGGATATATTCCCGACATCCCCAATATCGGGATCTTACCCGGAATACATAAAGTAACACTTATCCTCGGAGTTCTGGTCATTCTATTTTTCATCATAAAAGCGATAAACAACCGCAGAAAGATGCGATCCTACAACATTGAAGTATTGCCGATGTATTTATTCATCATTAAATGGGTATTCATATCGGTTTTGATTGGGAGTATCACCTGGGTACTCGCAGGATATAGAGGTCTATCATGGACTGCTGTGGTCGTATTGATTGTGGTTTTAGTCTATAATTTCATTATGTCGCGGACAGTGCTCGGTAGACATATTTATGCTGTCGGTGGAAATCCAGAGGCGGCTGAGTTGAGCGGCATCAGTGTAAAGAAAATAACCTATGTGGTTTTTGGTTCGATGGGTATGCTTGCGGCTTTTTCAGGCATATTATTCGCATCCCGTTTTAAGTCCGCCACAACGACAGCGGGAACCCTATTTGAATTGGATGCAATCGCAGCGGCTTTTGTCGGTGGTGTATCAGCATCCGGCGGCGTTGGTAAAGTAACAGGATCAATCATCGGTGCATTGGTTATGATGTCACTGACGAATGGCATGAATCTTATGGGTATCGATATATCCTATCAGTACATCGTCAGGGCCCTTGTGCTTGTGGCTGCTGTTGTATTTGATGTTGCAACCCATAACAGAAAAAAATAATAAGGGACAGGGGGACGTTTCGTTTGTCACATAAAATGCCTCTAGCCGATAGAGTTAAGTTAGTTAAAGATATATACCAGGAAACTGGTGCGAGCATCAGAGATCTAAGTAGGGGATTAGGAATGGGAAGAAGTATTATAGGGAGAGCTGTTAAAATGTGACAAACGAAACGTCCCCCTGTCCCTCCCTTAGTAGAATTAGCGGATAAAGAGAAAAGAGCAATGAATATTTTATTAAATGCTTGTCAGGGGAATGTTTTTTAAAAAGCTAATATCTTATGGCGAACAGCAGCAACCCATCCTTGAAATTTTTATGCTGGTGTGGTAATAATTAATGAGAAATATTTTATTATTTAATAAAATATTTTCATGAGTGAAAGGATATTGTTTTTTATTATAAATATGAAAGGAAAAAAAATGGAAGAAAAGATTGTTTATTTCGAAAAAGCAGGAAAAGAAAATACAGCAGAAGTGATAAAATTAGTTCTGGAAAGGGCAAAATCAAGAGATATCAACCGGATTGTTCTGGCCTCAACCGGGGGTACACTGCCAAAGCATTCTTGGATGCTGTTAGTGGAAAGGATATCCATTTAGTGGTCGTTCCCTGGCAATTCAGTTTGAGGGATGAGGGTAATCAATTTCCAGAAGCATTAGTCAATGAATTACATAAAAAGAAACATATCGTCCACTTTGGAACCATGTTATTTTCTGCTAACGACTTATACGGTACAAATACACCAAAGGCCTTGGCTAATATTCTTCGCGTTATCGGACAAGGAATGAAAGTGTGTGTTGAGATAACCATGATGGCTTGTGATGGCGGATGCATAAAAATGGGTGAAAAAGTGATTGTGGTTGCCGGAACGGGAGGTGGAGCAGATTTTGCAGTTGCGGCTACTGCAGCATCCAGTGCCAAGGTAACTTCACTACGAATTAATGAGATTATTTGCAAACCTATTTTATAATTCTTAATAAGAAAAATATTAATTAAATGAATAAGGAGGGAAAAAGATGTTTAAACTTATTTTATTCCTAATACTTTTTGGACATATTACAGGTGTAGCCAATGCTCGGGCTCATTTTGAAACAGATAATATTATCACATCCGGCGGTGATCTGAAGATTACTTTTATTGGACACGCGAGCTTAACCTTTACCTTTAATGGAAAAGTCATTCATGTTGATCCTGATGGTGGGCTGGCGGATTACTCCACATTTCCCAAAGCAGATATTATTTTAATAACCCACGAGCATGATGACCATTTTGATTTATCAGCTATCAAAATATTACGAACTGATCAAACCAAATTAGTTCTTACGGAAACTTGTGCCAGGAAGATTTCAGGCGGCATCGTGATGAAGAATGGAGATATGCAAATCGTTCAAGGAATAAAAATTGAGGCAATACCAGCATACAATATTATCCATAAGCGTGATAATGGGCAACCCTTCCATCCGGAGGGGGTCGGAAACGGATATATTTTAATTTTTGGTGATAAACGAGTCTATGTGGCTGGTGATACGGAGAATATTCCCGAGATGAAAATACTACAGGGGATTGATGTGGCTTTTCTGCCTATGAATCTGCCCTACACCATGACACCGGAGATGGTTACGGAAGCCGCAAAACTGTTCAGACCGAAAATCCTTTATCCGTATCATTACGGTAATACCGATACTTCTAAACTGGTGGAATTGCTGAAAGGTGAGCAGGAGATTGAGGTGCGTATTCGTAAGATGAGCTAAACAAAAAACTCTCCGCGAATATGCTATTTCATTATGTTCAATATCCCCACCGTGTAGCCTTGGATTTTTAAGGAAAATATATATTCAAACACAATTAATTTTGTTAGATAACGGGAGAATATCGCATGAAATTAGAAAAATTAGGATTTAGTCATTGGTTTAAAGAAAAGATAGATCCTGAAAAATTAGTTGAGTACCAAATAGCCAGAATTGTCACTGTAAATAAGGATAGTTATATTATTAGAAATGGAGAAAAAGATGTTTTTGCGGAAGTAACCGGAAAATTTAAATTCGATGCTGATTCTCCTTTGGATTATCCCACAGTAGGTGATTGGGTCTATGCTAAATATTCTAATCAAGATTCTTTTGCCGTAATTAGTGAAATCTTTCCCAGAAAAACAATCTTAAAAAGGAAAACATCGGGTAAAAAGATAGAATTTCAATTAATCGCAGCAAACATCGATACGGCATTTATTATCCAGTCACTTGATTACAATTATAACCTCAGGCGATTAGAACGATATTTAGCAATGATAAATGAAAGTAATATTCGTCCAATAGTATTACTTAGCAAAAATGATCTGTTATCTCCTATGGATGTAGAAGAAAAGATATCCGAAATCCATACAGTGATGCCAGACATTCAGATAATGGCTTTTAGCAATATCACTAATTCCGGTTTAAGTGAGATAGAAGAAATATTGATTCCCGATGAAACATTTTGTTTACTTGGTTCATCAGGAGTGGGAAAAACCAGTTTATTAAATAATCTTTTGACCGAAGCACAGTTTGAGACCCAGGCTATTAGAGAAAAAGACGGAAAGGGGAGACATACGACTGCGCGCCGCCATTTAAATATATTAAAAAACGGTGTAATGCTCATAGATACACCGGGAATGCGGGAGCTGGGAAATATCGGATTAGAATCAGGCATTAATGATACATTTGATGAAATTTCAGAATTGTCAAGACAATGTCGCTTCAATAACTGTTCTCATACACAAGAGAATGGATGTGCCGTCTTATCTG
>JAGGVB010000171.1 GCA_021158245.1 bacterium
GTTCTGTTTTTTCTGAAGATTTTATTGATTTGAGAAAGAAAGTTATAGAAATGATTGTTGAAAATTAAGCTAAAGGAGGCTTTGTTATGAAAAGAGTGTTATATTTTATGTCAATATTTATATTTATTTTTACTCTGCAAAGCAGTGCGCAGATTACAGGGACAAATCCTCAAGGAGACATTAGAAAGAAAAGGGAAAGTAATTTACAAAACAAAAGAGCAACTCCTGAGCAGGAATCAATGGTTTTAAAATATCTTGAAGAAAATAAACTTGGAAATTCTGAAAAGTTGACTTTATTAAAAGAGAGAAATCCAAGATTGTATAATGCAAAAGTACTAAAATTATACCGTGAAATTACATTTGTTGAATCAATAAAAAATTCGGATCCTGAGCGGTATAATCAGATAATGGAAGAGAGAAAATTAACTGGAAAAAGCTTGAAGCTTGCTGAAGATTATAAAAATACAAAAGTAGTGTCTGAGAGAAGCCAGATAAAACAAGAGCTTGAATCGCTTCTGTATAAAATATTTGATTTAAGACAGATGAACAGAAAGTCAGAAATAAACAGGCTGGAAAAAAAGCTTAACAATTTAAAGGAAGCAAATCAAAAAAGAGTGGCAAATAAAAAGGCAATTGTAGAAAAGCGCCTTCAGCAGTTAACAGGAGAAAAGCAGTACCTCCAGTGGTAGAGTGCATTTAATCGAATCATTTTTGTATGGAGTTGTATACTGCCCGTTATTCTCGGGTAGTATACAACTCCCAATTTCAAATATCCCTTGCTGCCTCGCCTTTTTGACGTTTCTTCTGTGCAAATAGAGCTATAAAAATACTTAATTCATACAAAAAAAGTAGTGGGATTGCAATTAATAACTGGCTCATAGGGTCAGGAGGAGTTATTATGGCTGCAAAAACAAATACCAGCACTACGGCATAGCCTCTGTATTTACGCATAAATTTTGGACTTAGAACACCTATTCTGGCAAGGAAAAAAGAGAGAACCGGAAGTTCAAAAATTAACCCGGAGATTATAATGAGGCGCAATACAAAACTGATGTATTCGGTGATATTGATATTTGCTTCTATGAATTCGGTACCCATACTGAACAAAAACGGCAAAACTACTGGAATGAGAATTTTATAGGCAAAAAAAGAGCCGGAAACAAAGCAGAATGTTGTGAATAGAAGAGAAGGAAAGAGAAACTTTTTTTCTTTGTACAACAAACCCGGAGATACGAACATCCAAAACTGATAAAGAATAACCGGAAGAGAAAAAATAAGCCCTGCAGCAATAGCGATTTCCATTCTTACAATGAGCATTCCTGCAGGCTTTAGAAAGATAAGTTTTGCAGGTGAAGGCAAATTGTCATTCGGCAAAGTAAGAAAATTGAGAAGAAATCCGGTAAATGGAAATGCCCCGAGAGTAAATAAAATTACTGAAGCCAGGCTTTTAAGAATCCTTTGCCTGAGCTCTTCGAGATGTTCGAGGAACGGCATTTCATTTTTAGCTGATTTATTTTTATCTTCCATAATTACATCGGATTACTTAAAAAGAAAGCCCGGAAAAACCAAGAAATGCAAGAGACATACATCCTGCCAGAATAAATGCAATAGGTACGCCTTTCATTGCTTTTGGAAGGTTTGCAAGTTCAATTCTTTCTCTCAAACCTGCCATTAAAATCAGAGCAAGTGTGAATCCTGCGCCGGACATAAAACCGTTAACAAGACTCTCAATAAAAGTATAATTATTATCAATGTTCAAAAGAGCAATTCCCAATACTGCACAATTCGTTGTAATTAAAGGAAGATAAATACCAAGTGACTTGTAAAGCGCAGGGCTGATTTTTTGTATGACCATTTCAACAAACTGAACGAAACCTGCAATAACAAGAATAAATGATATTGTCCTAAGATATGTCAGGTCAGGAGAAGAACCTTTTCCCCTGAGAAAGAGCTTAAAGATAAGATTTTGCGATGTAGGCTCAAGAAAATAGGTATAGATTAGCCATGTAGCCGCAGATGAAAGAGTCATGACAAAAATAACGGACATCCCCATGCCTATTGCTGAATCAAGCTGTTTTGATACACCTATAAAAGGGCACAATCCTAGAAATTTGGAAAGAACAATATTGGAAATGAAAATCGATCCAATTGATATTAATAAAAGTGATTGTAAGTCCATTGCGAACTATCCCCATGATTATTATGTCGTTTTTGTTTTTTTATCAAACCAATTAAGAAAAGCTATAATAAATCCTATTGTAAAGAAAGCTCCAGGGTTTAATATCATTAAAAGAGCCGGCTTAAATGAAGTTCCGAACACAGGCATGCCAAGCCAGGTGCCGTTGCCGAGAATTTCTCTGAATGTTGATATGATAATCAGTGCAAGAGTGAATCCGAGCCCCATACCAAGCCCATCAACCAGAGAGTAGAAAACATTGTTTTTACTTGCAAATGCTTCAGCCCTGCCGAGTATGATACAATTTACTACAATAAGAGGGATAAATATTCCGAGAGATTTATGAAGATCGGGAAAAAATCCTGCCATAAGCAGATCCACAATTGTAACAAATGTTGCAATAACAGTAATATATACAGGAATTCTGATTTTTGAAGGAACAAACTTCCTGATAAGAGACACTACAAAGTTAGAGCTTAAAAGGACAAAAGTTGCTGCACTGCCCATTCCAATCGCATTATTCACCGAGGACGTAACGGCGAGAGTAGGGCAGAGGCCAAGCAGAAGCCTGAAAACAGGATTACTTGCAAAAATACCTTTAAGTAACTCGTGAGACGCTTTCATTTTATTTTCCTATTAATAATATTAAAAACTGATTTTGAGGAATCTGCAATTGCATTTGTAATAGCACGTGATGTTATTGTAGCACCTGTCAATGCGACAATTTCACCACCGTCCTTATTAACGGAAATATCCCTACATTGTTTACCAATGAATTGTTCCTGGAACCATGGTTTGGTGTCACCTGACCGTATTTCCTGGCATTTTGTTCCAAGGCCTGGAGTCTCCTGCTGGGAAAGAATCTGAATTGCAATTATAACCCCTGATGTATCAACTCCGACAAGTGTTCGAATTGTGCTTGAATAGCCGCTTGCAGGAACAAGAAAAGCGTATCCGATCAGATGTTTTTTTTCTCGATCGGAATAGCCTTTATAAAAGATGGTTTTTTTATGACCTTTAACCGGATCAATAACGCCTTTTCGTGCAGCAGGCAATACATTCAGAAGTCCATGTTCAAGGTCCTGGGTTTGAAGCTTAAGTATCTTAGGTTTGGTTATATTATTTACCCATGCGAGAGATCCGGATGCAATTAAGGTAACTATTAATAATGTCAGTGCGAATTTTGGAATATCTTTCATTAAACTATTTACCTCCGAATGGTTTTGGTTTGGTGTATTTATCAAGAAGAGGGGTAGTTAAATTCATTAGAAGTATGGAATAAGAAACTCCTTCCGGATATCCTCCCCACAGTCTTATAACAATAGTTAAAATACCGCAGCCTATTCCAAAATATATTCTGCCTTTAAATGTAATTGGTGAAGTTACCATATCGGTTGCCATAAAAAAGGCCCCGAGAATTAATCCTCCGGAAAGAACGTGAAAAAGTGGATCACCGGAAAACAGCCCGTTAGTACCGCCGAATATCCAAGATAGAACAGCAACCGTACCAATATATGAAAATGGTATTTTCCATCCGATTATACGTTTATACATTAAAAACAGAGCGCCAAGAATCAATAGCGCAGCAGATGTCTCTCCTAGACAGCCGCCAACCTTCCCCCAGAACAGCTCTCCGTAACTTGAAGAAAATTGTGAAACTGCATTGGCTGCTTCTGTGATCTGCTGAGTAGAGAAAGAAGAGGTGTTTATCAGAATTTCCCTTGAATGTTTAAAAACATTCAAGGGTGTAGCACTTGTAATGGCTGAAATCCCTGATAATGTACCGTGTCTTGGGATTGTTCTGAATACAGTCATATTTACAGGCCATGAAGCCATTAAAAAAGCACGGCCAATAAGAGCAGGGTTCATCGGATTAAAACCTAATCCACCGAAAACCATTTTCCCAATTACAATTGCTACAAATGCTCCTGTTACAGGAAGCCACAAAGGAACTTCCGCAGGGAGATTGTATGCAAGCAGGATGCCTGTTATTATTGCACTCCCATCGCTGATGGTTACGGGACGTTTCATCATTTTGTCACATAATGCTTCACTTAAAAGAGCTGCTGCAACTGTTACAAGAATTACCCAAAGAGCTCTTAACCCGAAAAAGTATACAGCTCCGGCACCAGCAGGTAAAAGAGCAAGTATTACAGTATACATAATTTTATGTATGGAATCCTTGTCCTTAATATGAGGAGAAGGGGATATAAAAAAAGTTTTATCCATTAGTCAGGAACCTCCAGTTATTCCTTAAAATTAATCAGTATTCCTGTTAAGTTTGTTCCATTTTGCTTTCCCTTGTTTGATGTACTGTACAAGATTGCGTTTGGATGGACATATAAAGCTGCAGGAACCGCATTCAATACAATCAAAAAGGCCGAATTTGTATGCATCATCAATAAAATTGTGTTCTACATAAGTTGCTATCATACTTGGAATGAGTTTCATCGGACAGACATCAACACATCTCGCGCATGAAATACAAGGATTTTCTGACCTAAGGTCAGCTTGTTTTTTATCAAGAACAACTATGCCGGATGTACCTTTGAGAACAGGAACCTCATCATTTTTTTGTGCGATACCCATCATGGGCCCGCCATTGATTAATTTTGCAGCGTTCTCTGTATATCCTCCGCAAAAATCTATGAGGTATTTAAAAGATGTGCCTATGCGTACTTTTAGATTTTTTGATTCGTTAATACCCGGGCCTGTTACGCAGACAGTGCGTTCAAAAAGAGGTTTATTAAATGCAACTGCTTCGTAAACCGCAATAGCTGTACCAACATTCTGGACAATGGCGCCAATATCCATTGGAAGCCCACCTCTTGGCACTTCGCGCCCGGTAGCAGCCCTTATTAATTGTTTTTCAGCGCCTTGAGGATATTTAACTTCAAGAGGAAGTACTGTAATGCCGTCAGTATTTTCACATTTTTTCTTAAAAAGCTGAATGGCATCAGGTTTGTTCTTTTCAATACCAATTATTGCTTTTTTAACACCAACGGCTTTTTTAAGAATGTTAATTCCATTTAATATGTCATCAGCCCGTTCAAGCATGATTTGATGATCAGAAGTTAAAAATGGTTCACATTCCACGCCGTTTATAATTAGTACATCAATTTTCTTATCTTTTGGCGGAGAAAGTTTTACATGCGTAGGGAATGCTGCTCCGCCCATACCTGCAATTCCCGCGTCCTGTATCATGTTTTTTATTTGTTCATTAGAAAAATTCTGATAATTTCCATTAATGGTATAATCCTCAAACCATTCGTCTTCTCCGTCACGGTTAATTACAATTGAGAGTACATTTACGCCAAGGGGATGGGGGCGTTCTTCAACTGCTGCAATAGTTCCGGTTACAGATGAATGGCAAGGCAGTGAAACAAATTTTGAAGCTTTTGCAATTGGTTGGCCGGTTTTGACACGGTCTCCCTTTTTTACAAGAGGCTCTGCAGGCGCTCCAATATGCTGCTGAACAGGTATAACAACAGATTCGGGCAAAGGAGGTGTTTCAATAGCCCTATTTTCGGAGTAATGTTTGTTGTCAGGAGGGTGTGCCCCGCCTTTAAAACTCTTTTTCAGAAACATTGATTGTTCAGTCCTCACATTATTCGATTAATTGATTGAGTTCTCTTAAGAATTCTTCCTTGTCTTTAAACTTTCTATAAACTGATGCGAATCGGACATAAGCTACTTCATCGAGTTCTTTAAGTAATTTTGAAACAAGTTCGCCGATTTTTAAGGAGTCAATTTCTTTAACAAACTCGGCTTTAATTTCTGCTTCGATCTTGCTTACGATTTTATCAATTTGATCAATGGATACAGGCCGTTTTATGCAGGCAATCTCAATTCCCTTACGCAGCTTGTCTCTATTAAAGGATTCTCTTCTCCCGTCTGCCTTAATAACGTAAAATGTTTTATCTTCTACTTCTTCTATTGTGATAAAACGTTTTCCGCATTTATTACAAAGCCTTCGGCGTCTTATTGCAGATCCGTCAAAATGTGGACGAGTATCGACAACGCGGTCGTCGTCAGCGCCGCAAAAAGGGCATTTCATTTTTTATCCTCAAATTTATACTGAATCATGGGAAGATTTGCTTCTTCAGCCATCTGTTTTGAGAGATCGTCACTGTATCCTTCGAGATAATAAACTTTGAGAATGCCTGCATTAATTATCATTTTTGTGCATAATACACATGGATGATTTGTGCAGTAAAGTACAGATCCTTCTATATTGACACCTGAAGTAGCTGCCTGAATTATTGCATTCTGCTCTGCATGAATACCGCGGCAGAGTTCATGGCGCTCTCCGCTTGGTATGCCGAGTTTATCCCTTAAACATCCGATATCAAGGCAGTGGGGCATGTTTCGGGGAGCTCCGTTGTAACCGGTTGCCAGAATTCGTTTATCTTTTACAATAATTGCACCGACTTTGCGGCGCAGGCATGTAGAGCGCTGAGCCACAAGAAGCGTAATCTGCATAAAATATTCATCCCACGAAGGGCGTTGATGTGTTTTATCGCTCATTAATCAAAATTGTAAAGAGTGAAACGGCTGCAAAGGTTATACACCTGATCCCTTGTTTTGGAAATAACAGAATCATTGTCAAGGTCTGAAAGAACAGTGTGGATCATGTCTGCAATCTCTATCATTTCAGGTTTTTCCATACCTCTTGTAGTCATTGCGGGAGTTCCGATTCTAATTCCGCTTGTAACAAAAGGGCTTTTTTTATCAAAAGGAACCATATTTTTATTAACAGTTATGCCTGCTTTTTCAAGAGCTTTTTCAGCAGCCTTGCCTGAAATACCTTTGTTACTCAGGTCAACAAGCATAAGATGATTATCAGTGCCTCCGGATACCAGATTATAACCAAGCTCTGTAAGCCGTGTGGACATTGCCTGCGCATTCTCAAGAATACGGTTGCAGTATTCCTTGTAAGAAGGTTGAAGGTTCTCTCCGAATCCAACGGCCTTAGCTGCAATCACATGCATGAGGGGCCCGCCCTGCATGCCAGGCATAACAACACTATCCATTACTTCAGACATCATTTTATGCCTTCCGGATTTTTTAGCAACTATTCCGAATGGATTTTCTTTGTCTTTACCGATTAAAATCATACCTCCGCGAGGCCCTCTTAATGTTTTATGTGTAGTTGTAGTAACAACATCACAATAGGGAAGGGGGTCTGGATGAAGCCCTGTTGCAACCAGGCCGGCAGGATGAGCAATATCTGCCATTAGAAAGGCTCCGATGCTGTCAGCAATCTCGCGGAATTTTGCATAATCAATAAACCTGGGATATGCACTTGCACCTGTAACAATGAGCCTGGGTTTATGTTCTTTTGCCTGTTTCCATACTTCGTCAAAGTCAATTGTACCTGTCTCTTCTTTAACTCCATAAGAAACAAAATGATAAAGCTGTCCCGAAAAGTTTACAGGGCTTCCGTGTGTAAGATGGCCTCCGTGTGCAAGGCTCATTCCGAGAACAGTATCTCCCGGTTTGAGAAAAGCAAGGTAGATAGCCATATTTGCCTGTGAACCTGAATGGGGTTGAACATTGACATATTCGCAATTAAACAGTTTTTTTGCCCTGTCTCTTGCAAGATTTTCAGCATCATCAACATATTCACAACCACCGTAGTAGCGTTTTGCCGGATAGCCTTCGGCATATTTGTTAGTCATCACTGAGCCAAGAGCTTCAAGAACTGCTTTACTTACAAAATTTTCAGAAGCAATTAATTCCAGAGTATTGTTTTCCCGCTGAATTTCTCCCTGAATAGCATTGAAAATTTCAGGGTCCTGAGTTTTAATGGTTTTCATTTGTTCACCTTTGATTCGATATCAGATATTTTATTAACTCTGCGAATGTGCCGAGGTGCTTCAGAAAAAGGTGTTTCAAGAAATTTTCTAATAACATCTACGGCCAAGTTTTTTGAAATATAGTCTGCTCCAAGAGTAACAATATTTGCATTATTATGCAGTTTACTCATTTCTGCAAGTTTTGGTGTAGCACAAAGAGCCGCACGAATATTTTTTACCTTATTAGCAGCTATAGACATGCCTATGCCTGAACTGCAGATCAGGATACCGAGTTCTGCATCCGCGTCAGAAACCGCACGTGCTACCTTATAAGCAAAGTCAGGATAATCAACAGATTCTTCGGAATCAGTACCTATGTCTTTTATAACCACACCGTCTTCTTTTAATACGCTCTTTATATGTTCTTTAAGCATAAAGCCGGCGTGGTCGGATCCTATTGCAATTAACATAAAAAGCCCACTTTTAAAAATGAATCCATGTATAACAGCTTCCCTGCGGATATCTTTGAGTTTTATGCATAAAATAATCATCTTTTGTAGGTATAACTGAAACAAGATAATTAATATGGCTCTCAGCATCCTGTTTTACGGAAAGGTCTTTTTTTGCTTTAATAAATGAGTCATAAGCAAGTTTATAAACGAGTTTGTCGTTCCATGTGATTTTTCCGCCATTGCGTTTTACACATTTTTCAGCACTCTGCTCATAAACCATACCTTTTGCAATATAGCCAAGGCCGTATTGAGGGTCTTTATAAATAACACGGTTTGCATTTTTTATTGCAGATGAATATCTTCCCATTGATGCAAGGCTCATTGCGAGATTACAACGGTTCTTTTTATTGGCAGGCTCTAAAGCAAGTATTTTATTATATGCTTTTACTGCAAGAGAATACTTTTCCAGTTGCTGATAACATTCGCCGAGATATTCCAAGGCTGAGATATTTTTATCATCTTTTGAGATTACAAAATTAAACTGTTCGATAGCTTTTTCAAACTGGTTTGATTTAAAATAACTCTGTGCAAGATCTATCCGATAACGAAGATTTTCAGGGTTATTCTCTACAAGAGATTTTTGAGTCGCTATCATACTCTCAATATCGCCGGTTTGATTGAGTAGAGAACTTAATGTCTCCTGGCTTTTTCTGTCATTGGGATTTTTTTCTAAAACCTGGCGAAAAGTTGCAATTGCTTCAGGAAGCATATCTTTTTTTACATAAAGTTCGCCCAAATATCTAAGATGGCCTGCAGAATCGGGCTCAAGCTCATGAAGTTTTTTATAAACTTTAATGGCTTTGTCATTTTCACCTTTTATTCTATAGATGTACCCTAAAGCATTATAGCAATATACATCATTTGAATTTCTTTCAATCCCGAGTTTATAAGCGACTGCTGCACTGTCCGGATTACCGGTTTGAATGTATGCAGTGCCGAGCCTTTTATAAAGGCTTTTGCCGTATAGGCCTGTTGTGTCCAATATTGCAACTCTGCGAAAATATTTTAATGCCTTTGCATAATCTCCTTGTTTAAAAGGCTCCATACCGAAACTGAATAATTTCGCAATTTCTCTTTTATGGACTTCCATTAATGAGTCCTGAATTGCCTTCTGTTGTGCTGCGACTAATGCAGGATCCGGCTTTGATGCAGCGCATCCTGTAAATTGCAGATTGGCAAATAATGCTAATGCTATTAATGCCAAAAGGTAAACCAAAATAGCTCTTTTGTGTAACACTTTTCTTCCTCCTTGTTTTATTTTAAATCTGTCATAATAATAAATTCTGATTAAGCTTAAAAATTAATTGAAAATTTTAATAAAAATATCAGATAAAATCAAGAAAAATAATTATAAATTTTAATATCTCCTCATAAACCATTTTTCTCCGGTAGTAACAGAAACACCAAGCCTGAAAAGATTTTCTTCTATACCGTTTTTATCAAGGGATCCACGTCTGCCAAAATTGAAAGCAAAGTCAATTTTTGAACCTCCGTAAAGAGGGAATCCAAATCCAAAGGTCAGCCATGTTTCATGAATTGTTTCACCGTTGGGTGAGAGGTAGAAGTACGGTTTGGAACAGAATCCGGCTCTGTAAGATATCTTTTTTATGTAAGAATCAGTTGGCTTTGATGTTGGAAGGAATTCCAGGCCAAGAGAGATGCTTTGTGTATTCTTTATATTTGCAATACTTTTATCGTTAAGTTTAAACTCATCCCATTTTGTAAAACCAACCTCAGTACCAAGTATTAGTTTCTTAAATAAAGTCAGGGAAGCGCCCGCCTTAACCCATGACGGTAGAATGTGAGTTGAAGAAAAAGTGTATTTATCAGTCTCAAAACGATATGAAGTATCTGTATTTGTATTAAGTTTCATAGACGGGCTGTATGCTGCACCGATTGATAAAATTTTTACAGGCCTGTAGAGGAATCCGCAAATAAAGCCGTAACCTGTATTTCTTGAAAGAAAAAGATCACCTGTACTGGAAAAGTTACTGTTATTATAGTCAACAGCCCATGTTTCATCAATTCTGCCGAATGTATACAATCCGCTGAATCCGAGAGAAAAATTTGGAAAGGGCGAAAAATAAGAGGAAAGCTTGAAGTTGTTCAACCCACCCATTCCTTCAACTGATTGAGTGAAATCATAACCGCCATTTTTGCCCTCAAAGCTTAAAAGATAATCAACTCTGGTACTTGGAGAGAATTGAAGAGAAAAACCAATTCTGGATGTAACAGGAAGTGCAAAGGCAAAACCATTGACATTGGAATAATGCGATGATGCACTGTTTTGGGAATCCGAATAATTGTTATTTGTATAAACATATTGAACTGAAATCATCGTTGTTTTTATTCGGAAAAGAGACGCTGGATTAACAAGATTTATATAAAACGGGCTGTCCTGTGATACTGAAATAAAGCCCATTCCCATTGCCCTTGATCCAAAAGTAACAGATGGTGCACCAAGGCCGAAAGAGGATAGAATCGTTCCTGAAAAAACATTTGTTACAAGCAGATAATTAGCTGCTGCAATGATTAATATGTAAATATTCTTGCGTATTTTATTCATAAAGTATTTCTCCGGATATATGTAAAGTGTCTATTTCTTACCTTGTTGGCGGAATTGTATAAAATATTTTCACTAAAGGCCTTTTGTTAAGAGCAGCAGAACTGCTGAAGAATTTTCTTTCTAAAATATTAGTGCCTTCGCTTGCACCCATAAATATCAAACCGTGATTTTCGGATTTGCCTGAGGTCCAGTCCTGGACAAAAGATGTCAGGTTTATAGTCAGGGAGTCAGTATGAGCTATTAGTTCAGGATTTGAATATCTGGTTGTATCATAAGGCACTTCAGGTATGGGCCATTCAGAATCTGTGACAGGGTACAATCTAAGCATAAAATTTTCAGAATTGTCAGGGAAGGATTTTGTTGTGTCAGCATAAATAGTTAACAGAGCAGTATTAATAGTTGCATCTGCAGGAATTGAATCTACGGAAAAAAACATGATAGTTCTTGTCCCTGAGCCGTTATCAATTATAGAAAATTTATTGTTATCCTGATCCGGTTCCGTAACAGAAACATCGAATGGAGTTACATTATATGTGTATGAGCTGTCTCCCAGATGTGTTTTAAGCAGGAGCCTCGGGTTAATATTGTCATAATTCATATAATCCTGACTATACAATTCAAAAATAAAACCCGTGTCAGGTTCGTCATAAGTCAGAGCAAAACCGCAATTCAGATCAGCTTTATTTGTATCCGCCCATGTTTCTACAACATCAGGAGGAAGCAGGAAGGAAACAGTAGTGTCGGATGTTGCAGAAAGGGGCTGTAATTCAAGTTTTTCTCCGAGAGGATTAATATCTCTGTAGTCCTGCCATGTAAAAGAAGATTCATCAAATTGATATGTCAGCAGATATGCATCAGGAAGAAGATCAGCGGGCTTTTCACCAAATGTTCTATTTACATAAAAAGTAAAAATAGCGCTGTCTATTTGTACACTGTCAGGAAGCTTGATAAATCTGAACATGGAAACTGATTTGCGGTTATGATATGTCCCAAGATAAAGATAGTTTGATTTGCCTGTCGGAACAGACGCAGAAAAAGTTGTATCTAAAATACTCAAAGTAATGGGGGGCATAATTGTACCCATGGCTTTGTTGTATAAATCAGCACCAACAGGATTGCCCTTATTCCTTTCGCATTGAGAGAAAATAATCAATGTTAGTAATGCCATTAAACTGAGATAAATTTTATGTTTCATGAAAAATCCTGTTGTTAAGTATTAAGTATTTATCCTGAAAACCATATCCTATATTTTACAATATAAATTGAACATTGTCAAGTATAGAATAAATAAGATTTAGGCACACATCACATTGCTATTTCTCCGAAAAAATTATAAAGTACTTTTCAACTAACGAAAATTAAGGCAATATAGTTCCTTATTTTTCATGTCAAATATAAAGGCATAGACAGAAACAGTCCGGGATTGCATATAGCCCTTATAAGTATAACAGATACGCTATATTTAAAGTAGTATTATGGACCAGTTTTGCCTCTGGCATGATGATTGAAATCATGACTCTGTTTTTTTTATTTTTTCCCATTCTTTATCAAGCTCTTCCAATGTCATTTCATTCATAGAAAGAGATTTATCCTCCATTGCTTTTTCCAGCTTAGTGAATCGGGAAATGAATTTGTCAGAAGCTTTTTTAAGGGCATTTTCGGCATCAACATCAATGAATCTGCCATAATTTACAAGTGCAAATAACAAATCACCGAACTCTTCTTCAGTCCTATCAGCATTTTTTTCTTCTATCTGCTCCTTGAGCTCAGAAATCTCTTCTTCTACTTTTGCCCAGACTTCTTCTGCTTTATTCCAGTCAAACCCTTTTGTAGATGCTCGCTGCTGTATACGTTTGGCAAAGGCCAGCGCAGGCATTGATCTTGGCACTCCTTCCAAAACAGATGACCTGCCCTCGTTTTTTTTCAGGCTCGCCCAGCTTTTTTCCTGTTCTTCTGCCGTATTAATAACTGCATCTCCGAAAACATGAGGATGCCTTCGTATTAGTTTATCACTTACCCCGTCAATCACATCATTTATATTAAAATTATTATTTTCTTTGGCAATTTGTGCATGAAATACTACTTGAAGCAGGAGATCTCCCAATTCTTCTTTCAGCCCTGAATTATCGCCGGAATTTATTACATCAATCACTTCATAAGATTCTTCAAGAAGAAATGGGATTAATGTTTTGTGATTTTGTTCTATGTCCCATGGGCATCCCGAAGGGCTGCGCAGTTTGTCCATTATTTCGACAAGGCGGTTAAATCTATTTTCTGTCACGTTTCCTCCGAGGTTGAAATTATTTTGTAAAGAAAATGGTAAAAACAATGCAGAATTGCAAGTGTTTTATGATTTCATTCCTGCTGCAGGAAATGAAATTATATTACATTAACAAAAATCACCGAAGGTTGATTCAGATTTTTTGATGCCGGGGTAAAAACATGCGATACAATTTCCATACTTTTTCGGGTGTGCCAGTATTTTAATATCAAAAGCTTGATTATGTTTTGAAATGTATTTATATTTAGTCAGTTAGAGATGACAATTAAACTATTTTATAAAGAGGTGTTAAAATGCTTGGGGCACGCCTGCCAAAAAATAGAAAATTTGACATTGAATTTCAGTATTATAATCCTGAGGAAGAAAACAAAAAACACAGGCAGATAAAATTTACTAGAATACGCTCAAAGAATATGGCGAGAAAGAAGTCCTTAATCTGGCTGTTTATTCTTGTAATATTTGTAATATACCTGATTAATCTGTTTTCAAAGTTGGGGAAATAATATTTTTAGATTATTTTTAATAAAAGTTTATTATGAAATATATTTGTGCTGCATGCAATAAATCAGTTGATCTTAAGAATCTGTTTATCATTACTGTTAAGAATAACGGTGAGATATCTCTGCTTGATACCGTGAGGGAAAATTCTCAAAATATTTTCGTATGCAGAAATCCTGAGTGTCTTTCAATATTATTTAAAAAGGGTATCTTGAACAATGCTGATAAAAAACTCAGGAATAAATTCTTAAAAGAACTGAAAATGAACACTTCCGATGGGAGTAAAACGGAAAAATTTCTGGGAATGGGTATAAAATCAGGAAAAATAATAAGGGGATTTACTTCTGTAGTTTCATCAATTAAAAAAGATGAAGTGAAACTTATTGTAATAAGCAGGATACAAAAAGAAAATACCAGAAAAAAGCTTAATGCACTGGTCAAAAAAACAAGAATTGAAATATTTGAGTATAGGGGAAAAAGAGAATTTGATAGAGTTGTAGGAAAACCTAACTGCACATGTGTAGGAGTAAAGGACAAAACATACGCTGATTTGATTAAAAAGGAATTAAATGAAATCTATGATACACATTCTTCCTGATTCGGTAGCCCACATGATTGCAGCGGGAGAAGTTGTTGAAAGGCCTGCCTCTGTTGTAAAAGAATTAATGGAGAATTCGCTGGATGCTCAGGCAACTTCAATCACTGTTAGCGTAAAAGACTCCGGCGCAGAGCTTATTGAAGTTGCGGATAACGGTGAAGGCATGAGCCAGGAAGATATTTTGATGTGCATAAAAAATCATGCTACAAGCAAAATTTCCGCAATTGAAGATTTGGAGGATATAATTAGCCTCGGGTTCAGGGGAGAGGCTCTGGCAAGTATTGGTTCTGTTTCCAGAATGGCTATAAGTTCATGCCGTGAAGGAGAGAATGAAGGGACAAAAATCGATGTTGAAGCAGGGAATATACTGGAAGCAACAAAAATTGCCCCTCGTAAAGGTACAATAATTTCAGTTAAGAATCTATTTTACAATACTCCTGCAAGGAGAAAATTCTTAAAAAAAGCTTCAACTGAATTAAGGCATATTACAGCTGTATTCAGAAGGATGGCTCTATCTCATCCTGATGTATCTTTTTCTCTGTATGTTAATGATCAGAAGACGATTGATATTTTATCAGGGAATGAAGATCAAAGAGTAAGGTCGCTTCTCGGTGAAGATTCTGCAAATTCGTTGATTAAAATCAATGAGGAGAGCGGTGGTATTAAGGTTGAAGGATTTATCAGCAGGCCGCGAACCGGTAAGAGAAGCAGGAACGATCAATTCCTTTTCCTGAACAAAAGGTTTATTGTAAACAGAAGTATCTCGCATGCAGTTGTTGCAGGATATGATACACGCCTTGCAAGGGACGAATTTCCGATATATATTATTTATTTATCTATGACACCGAGGTTTTTTGATGTTAATGTGCATCCGGCAAAGATTGAAGTTCGTTTTGCGGATGAGAGATTCGTTTATTCTATTGTAAAACAGGCAGTTAAAAATGCTTTAAGAAGGCCTTCGGTTGTACCGGAATTTAACTTGTCTCCAGGCACAAAAAGAAACTACAATTTTCCTCTTGTTCCCAAAAAAATGAAAACCACAGAAGATTCCGGCCAGCTGACTCTTGATGTTCAGCGGCCATCATTAGGTGATGAACATTTTGTAGTTCAGTACAGAAAGCCGTTGAATGTAAATGGACAGTCAACGGTATGGCAAGTTCATGACCGTTATATTATTTCTCAAATAAAAAGCGGTATTGCAATAATAGATCAGCATGTAGCGCATGAAAGAGTTCTTTATGAACAGGTGATACGCTCGAGGGACAGGAAGCAGGCTGTTTCTCAGCAGCTTTTATTTGAACAGGCGGTACTTCTGTCATCTGAAGAGTATCAGATATTAATGGAAATTCTTCCTTATCTTGAAAAAATAGGTTTTGATTTAAAGGATTTCGGGAAAAATACTGTAATAATTGAAGCAGTACCTGTGGGAGTAAAAAACGGAAAGGAAAAGGAACTGCTTTTAAATATTATTGATGATTATTCAGAGATGAGGGGGAAGGGTTCAGATATACTTGATGCTGTTGCAAAATCTTATTCGTGTAAATCTGCAATCAAGTCAGGGCAGAAGCTTACTACACAAGAGATGGAATCTTTAATTGATCAGTTATTTGCTACAAGTGAACCGTATTTTTGCCCACATGGCAGGCCTATTGTACATATTATCACACTTGACGAGTTAGACCGGAGGTTCGGGCGTTGATTAAAAGCGTAAAGCCTGTTGTAATTTTCATTACCGGGCCTACTGCGAGCGGTAAAACAGGTTTGTCAATTATGCTAGCAGAGAAGCTTAAATCACAAATCGTTTCCGCTGACTCAAGGCAGGTGTACAAATATATGGATATAGGTACAGCAAAACCGACAAAAAAAGAGATGTCCGGTATTACACACCATTGCATTGATATCCGTTTACCAAACGAGTATTTCAGTGCAGGAGAGTACCAGCATACGGCAAGAGAGAAAATAGCAGAAATCGTATCACAGGGAATGACTCCCATTGTTGCAGGAGGATCAGGCCTTTATATATCTGCCCTTGCTGACGGAATTTTTTCCGGAAATTACAGAGATGAAAATTTGAGAAAGCAACTCCAAGCAGATGCTGATGAGAAGGGGCTGGATTTTCTTTATTCTCAGCTTTGCGGTATAGATCCCGAAGCTGCAGAGAAAATACATGCAAATGATGAGAAAAGAATTATCAGGGCTCTTGAAGTGTACATGCTTGCAAAAATGCCTATTTCAAAACTTCGTCAAAAAAATACAAACAAGGGGGATTTTACTCCTGTTTTTTTTGCTCTCAGATGGGATAGGAAAAAACTTTACAGCAGAATAAATTTGAGAACTGAAAAAATGATTTCTTCAGGCCTTGTAAAAGAAGTAGAAAAATTATTATCAATGGGATATACACGAGAACTCAACAGCATGGATTCGGTAGGGTATAAAGAAGTATTCAGGTATCTTGATAATGAGTTGTCAATGCTTGAAATGGAACATTTAATCCAGCAGAACACAAGGAAATATGCAAAAAAACAAATCACATGGTTCGGGCATGATAAAAGGATAGAATGGATTGAGGTTAATGAAGAGACCTCTCTGGAAGAGATAACAGAGCTTATTTTAAAAAAATGTTTTTCATAAAAGATTAAATCTTCTGAAATTAGAAAAGCCTTGCAAAAAATTGAGTAATTTATTATAATTATAAACGTATAAGTAAATTTACTTCCAAATCTTAATAGTGCATATTTTACGGATTTGGGAATTTAGGAGGTTTGTGTAAATGGGTAAGGTTTATGATCTTATAATTACCCGCCGATCTGTAAGAAAGTTTTTACAGTTGCCAATTAAAGATGACTTGTTGAAAAAATTTGTTAATGCTGCCAGGCTTGCACCATCAGCTTCAAACATCCAGCCATGTGAATATTTAATTGTAAACGATAAAGAGAAGGTAAAGAATGTTTTTACCGGCTTAAAATGGGCAGGATATATAAATCCCGAAGGGAATCCGGAAAAGGGAGAAGAGCCGGTCGCATATATTATTGTACTTATTGACCTTAAAAAGAAAAAGAAATCAGGAGAAGTTGATGCTGCTGCGGGAATTCAGAATATTCTTCTATCCGCATGGGAGGAAGGAGTGGGATCTTGCTGGATTAAATCAGTAAAAATCAGGCATATCAAAAAAATATTTCGTATACCCCATAATTTAAGGCTGGATTCAGTTATAGCGCTTGGTTATCCTTCGGAGGAACCTGTAATTGAAAATGCGGATAATTCAATAAAATACTGGAAAGATAAAAACGGTATTTTACATGTTCCAAAAAGAAAATTGGAAGACATTGTACATTTTAACATATATGGAAAATTTAATAAATCTGTTTAGGTAGTTGATTGAACTCATCAGGGAGATAAAATTGTCTGACCGAAATAATAATAGAAAAAGAGAAAAGAGAGGGTATAGAAAGAGAGTTGAGATAGATGAAGAAATACTGTCTCTTGTAAAAGATGCTGAAAACAAGTTGTTTAATTCCATGCAGCCTGTAATAATTAAAAACCTGAATTCGTTTCAAAGAAAACAGGTTTATAACTATTTTGAAAACAGGAATGGAGAGTATTTAATTAAAACTTACAGGGAGGAAGAAGATGTTATAATAAAAATATACCCTGTAGGCAGATTGAGAAGGCTTGCGGAGCAAAAAACACAGGAAGTACTTATGAACGGAAGAGAAGAAGAACTTCCTGTAATGGGGGCTTTTGAACGTTTTATTATTCATGATTATCTTAAACAGCGGAATGGAATTAAAACACTGTCTGTAGGAGTGCAGGGAGAGGACAGGAGAGTCAAAATTCTTCCTGTTTTCGGAAGAACGTTAAAGAAAGCAAAAAGGAAGCTTACCCGGTAAACATAGGAGTGAAATATGAAAAAGAGGGTCATGATAGTTGATGACGACACCTCCGTTCTTAATGTTGTAAGGAAAACTCTGGAAAGTAACGATATTAATGTTACTGCAGTAACAAGCGGCAGGGAATGCCTTGATGAGCTTGAAAAGGGGTTTAGCGGCGTAATACTTATGGATGTTGTAATGCCTGAAATGGATGGATGGGATACGATCAAAGAAATTATTGACAGAGGTTACAAAGATAAAGTAATTATAAGTATGCTTACAGGCACAGGCGAACCGGATAAAAAGATGGATAGCTTGAAGGAATATGTTTTAGATTATATAAAGAAACCTTTTAAAATAGAAACGTTATTGTCAGTAGTTAAAGAATATTTAACGTATATAAAATAAAGGGCATCCTATAATATGAGATCGTATAATTTAGTTGTAATAGGCGCTTCTGCCGGTGGCCCGAGAATATTACATGAAATATTTTCAGGTGTACCGCTGTTGAACGGAGGGATTATTCTTGTCCAGCATATGCCCAAATTTGTTAACGAAGCTTTTTGTGAAAATATTCAGAAACACACGGATTTAAGAGTTAAACTCGCAGAGCAGGGAGAAGAGATTAAATCGGGGAATCTATATGTAGCGCCAAGTGAAGTTCACCTTTCACTGAGAGAAAACAGATATTTTAAACTGCGAAAGGGTGAAAAAGTTAATTACGTCTGTCCATCAATTGATGTTACAATGAAATCCCTGTCTAATGATAATTCAATAAAAAAAATGGGTATTATTCTGACTGGAATGGGCTCAGACGGAGCTGCTGGTATTTGTCATATGAAGAAAATAGATGCTACAACAATTGCTCAGAATGAGGAAACAAGTATTGTGTATGGTATGCCGAATAAGGCGATGGAAACAGGCTGTATTGATTTTGAATTATCTCCCGAAGAGATAAAAAACAAACTGATTGCTTTTCTTGGAATTTTAAAGGAAAGGACATTCTAACTCCCTGAAATTAATTTTGTGTTGATTTTCGTTTAGCTTTAGAGCTTTGAGCTATAATAAGTCTTTCCAATAAATAATATCCATGTCAATTACTAAAAGGCCTGTAATGAATGACATTAAATTTGATACGGCCTCTATAGCTTGGCTACATTTCAGGGCAGTAATTTTTAGATACCGTGCAAAATTTTTTTGGAGTATGCTCTATAGCATCTTAATTTTATTATCAATTACAAACTAAACTGTTTCTGTTATACTGCGCATAACATTTTTATTAACATTAGACTTTCAGGTCACCGTTTTTTAAAAGAATCATACTGTCAATTTTCAGTGTAGCTTTTTGGATAATTATATCAAATCTGTGAAGGCGTGAAAAAACGGAAGAGGATGATTCATGATGTCCGAGAGTGATATGTAGGGAGCCGATAGCACATTTATCCTCAAAAGGATGGCCGCTAAAATCAGCATAGGGATTGGTCCCGACTCCTATACTTATGATATCCCTTAACGGTTTGGAATTAGAACGAATCTGAGCCCTGATTTTTTTTGCTTCATTATCTCCGAACATCCTGTTCACTCTGCCGTTTGAAATATGCATAGCCACCGGTTTTTTTATTAACCCCACATTTGTAAAAGATCCGTTTGCAATAATTTTTCCTTTTGAAACACCGCGCATAGTGTTTATTGAACAAAACCCAAACGGCATTGTTGTGTACTGGCCAGGTGATAATGCTTTGCCTGAAAAAGCATTGCCCTTAAACCGCGAAATAGAAACTTTTAGATCAGTACCATCTTCTGTTGTAATTGTGGCATTTTTGCCTATTGAAAAAATATCTGCGATTTTACGGCTTTTTTTAATAATAGTGCTGATATCATGATTGCAAATTCTGTTTAATTGATCCTCATTAACGCCACAAAAAGAAATTATACGTGTAGATTCCAAATGCGGAAAGAGTGAAGATTCTGAAAACAGTACAGGTTTTTCAAGAAAGAAAAAAACTACATCAGCATTTTTGATAAGAAGGGTTAACGATTTTTTGGGAAGGAATGAGCTTTTTGTAGTATCAGGTATGATGATCAAAGTCGTTGGAATCTGATTTTTTACAGAAGTATTATAAAAAGATACAGCAATAGTTTTGTATTGTTCAGATGAAATTATTAAAAGAGTCTCGCCGCCGGTAATGCCGGTGAAATTTTTTAATACCCTTTTAATCATGGTATCTTTTTTCTGAGAATATTATCTGATAAAAAATTATTTGACATTTAAAAACGAACTCCGTAAAAAATCTAATTGCGATACAGAATATACAGTATGTATAAAAAATATCGAGGAAAGAATTATTAATTTAATTTATTCTATTTGGTTACAAATGTCAAGAAAAAATCAATAAATATTTTGCTTAATTCATAAAGAAACATTTCAAATGTCTTGTTGAGTTGCATTCAATTAACAATTGACTTTAATGAAAAAATTTTATATTATAGTATCGAAGCTATCTAATAGAAAAAATTAAAAGTTATAGAACTTTCCATTGATATCATCTCTAAAGGACATTACGCTAGGGCAGTATGCCTACAGAAATTCTGTAGTACATAAACTTGACCCTCGTACAAAATTACTCTCGTGTATGATTTTGATGGGCACGGTTCTCGTTGTAAAATCTGTTTTTGGTCTGGTCATATATACGGTTTTTCTGTTTTTTCTGTTTTTTCTGTCAAAGCTTAGTTTTAAAGTGGCACTTTATAATATCAGATCATTCGTGTGGTTATTTTCTTTGACAATTTTATTCCATCTGTTTTTTACAAAGGGAGAAATACTTTTTAGAATCCCATTGATTGATGTAAATCTATACATAACGGGACTTTATCATGGTATTTTTTATGCTTTGCGGATTACGGTACTCATTCTTGCGGCTAATCTGCTTACCCTTACGTGCTCCCCAATGGAAATTACAGACGGGATTGAACATTTTTTGAGAATTTTTAAAAAAATTGGAATAAAATCGCATGAATTCGCTTTGATGTTTTCAATATCATTAAGATTTATACCGCTGCTGCTTGAAGAGACAGACAGAATAAAAAAAGCACAGATTTCAAGAGGCAGTTCATTTAAAGGAGGAATGATAAAAAGAGTTAAGCAATTGATTCCACTGATTATACCATTGTTTCTTTCTGCTTTCAGGAGATCAAATGATCTTGCGCTTGCAATGGATGCCAGGTGCTACAGGGGAGAGGGCAGAACGAGCTATGTTTTTTTAAATTTCTCGAGGAATGATTTCTTTGCAATCATATTTGCAGGTTTGATTTCGTTCTTGACTATTTATCTTAGTTGAAAAATTCTGTGGCAGAAAAAGTAATAAAAATAACTATTGAATATGACGGGACTGATTTCTCAGGTTGGCAGGTTCAACCTGGTGAAAGAACTATTCAACAGGAGATTGAATCTGCAATTGAAAAGATTGCTAAACAGAACATAAGAATAATTGCTGCAGGCAGAACAGATGCAGGTGTGCATGCATGGGGCCAGGTTGCAAGTTTTAAAATTGATTCAAATCTCCCCCTGAAAGCATTCAAGCAGGGGTTGAACGTGCTGCTGCCGAGAGATATTATAATTAAAAATGCAGAGTATGTGGATAACAATTTCAATGCACGAAGAAATGCAGTAAGAAGAATTTACAGATATGTGATATCAAAAGAGAACAGGGCAATTGGGAGAAATTACTGCTGGGCTCCAAAGTACAGTTTTTCCGTTAATCCGATGATTGAGGCAGCAGCATGTCTTGAAGGAGAGCATGAATTTTCATCTTTTTGTAAAGTTGAAAGCAATGACGGTAATTGTTTTTCGAAAGTTTATCGTGCTGAATTAATTGAAACTGACATAGAAATAATTTTTGAGATTGAAGCTGTGAAATTTTTTCACAATATGATTAGAATAATTATAGGAACGCTGATGGAAGTCGGCAGGGGTAAAATAAGACCGGATGAGTTTGCTGATATTCTTGAAAAGAGAGACAGGACAAAAGCAGGGCCTACTGCACCGCCTCAAGGCCTATATTTTGTTAGAGTTGATTATCCATAATCAATAAATAAAAGAATGTTTAACGGAGGAAATATGAAAATTTTCATTGATACTGCAAATATTGACGAGATAAGAGAAGCTGTCACTCTTGGTGTTATAGATGGAGTTACAACAAATCCTACTCTTCTGTCCAGAGAAATTGAACGAACCGGCAATGAAAGTAGTGCAATTTTAAAAGAAATCTGTGATATTGTTAAAGGCCCGGTAAGCGGTGAAGTAATTGCTCTTGAAGCTGGTAAAATGGTTGAGGAAGCCCGTAAACTTGCTGTAATTGATGAACATGTTGTAATTAAAATACCTATGACAGAGGAAGGGCTGAAAGCTGTATCAATTTTATCGAATGAAGGTATAAATACAAATGTAACGCTTGTCTTTTCTGCAGTCCAGGCTATGCTTGCTGCAAAAGCAGGTGCAACATATGTGAGCCCGTTTGTGGGAAGGCTGGATGACACAAGCACAATCGGAATGGATCTGGTTGAAGAAATTAAAACGGTTTTTGAAAACTATCAATTCAAAACAGAAATAATAGTCGCAAGCGTAAGAAGCCCTCTCCATGTGCTTGAATCTGCGATTATAGGCGCTGATATTGCAACTATACCTTTTAAAGTTATCAGACAGCTGCTTAAACATCCGTTAACAGATATAGGCATTGAGAGATTTCTATCTGATTGGGATAAGATTAAAAAATGATAAGGAGAGTCCTTAATGGCTTCTTCAAAAAGAATTTATCGAAATACGCGAATTCCATTCGCATCTATGCTCGCCTTGGTCTTGATTACAAGTTTCTGTACAGCAGGAGAGGACAATTCGTCCAAAAGTAAAATTTACAATGCAAAGCTTGATTCAAGCAAAGCAGTAACAGCTTCATCAATAAACACAGATGAGCAGGAATCTGTTTCTACATCAAGACAAAATGCTATAACAATATCTGTAGAACAGGTAAGCCCTGCAATTGTCGGTATAAATGTTATGAAGATAGAAAGATATGTCCAACGTTCTCTCTTTGATGATGATCCGTTCTGGCAGATGTTTTTTCCTCCTCGCACATATCAGCAGAAAGTTAAAAGCCTTGGATCGGGATTTATTATCTCTCCTGACGGATATATCCTGACAAATGAGCATGTCATTCATAATGCCTCTGAAATTGTTGTAACTACCACTTCAGGCAAGCAGTATAATGCAAAAATTGCAGGGTCCGATTATGTTTATGATGTGGCATTATTGAAAATTGACGGATCAGATTTCCCGTATGTTGTCCTTGGTAATTCAGATGATATCATAATAGGTGAATGGGCGATTGCTCTTGGAAACCCATTCGGCCTTTTTGATGTTAGCGCGAAACCAACAGTTACTGTAGGAGTAATTAGTGCAACAAACATGGATTTTAAAGGAGATCTGCAGGTTGCAAACAAATCCTACACAGGGATGATTCAAACAGATGCTGCAATTAACGGAGGAAACAGCGGAGGCCCTCTTGTAAACAGCCTCGGACAGTGCATAGGAATAAATACAATTATCATATCCGGAAGTTCCTATGAAAAAACCTCTGTAGGCATAGGATTTGCCATCCCGATTAACAGGGTAAAGCGAATTCTTCCGGATTTGAAAAAAATCGGAAGAATTGACAGGATTTCCCATATTGGAATTGAGATAGGAAATATTAATACACTAGTCGCAAAGATGCTGGGTATTTCACCTGGAGACGGAGTGATTATATCACGTATACGCAGAAAAGGGCCGGCATGGAAAAAGGGAATAAAAGTCGGTGATGTAATAGTAGGGGTAAACGGGTACAGAGTACACAACACCCGTGAATTCCAGCAGGTCATAAACAGTATTGATATTATTAATAATTCCGTAATAAAATTCAAGATTTACAGGAATGAACGTCTCTTTGATGCCTCAATTGAGATAAAAGGCATCAATTGATTCCTGCTTTCTGGGATAAGGAGGGAGAAATGCTGAATTTCCGTACAGGATTCATAGCTGTTTGTGTATTTTTCGCTTTATCTGCAATGAACTTACATGCGAGTGATACACGGATAGCAGCTCTCGGATACAAGGCAAGTTTTTACATCAGAGATTACAATAATGTGAGCCTGTTTCCATCTGCAATAACCAACTACGGCGGACTGTTTTTTATTGAATCTCTTGCTAACGGCCAGCATGCTCCCTCTGCAAGCAGTACAGTCCCGGGTACGGGAATTTGGCGCGGAGGTGTTTTTATTCAAATCGGCGAGAGATTTACTTTTGGTTTTATGCTTGACAGCCGTTCCGAGAACATTACTGAAAGTGATACTAAATTCACCGGGTTTAACGGACTGATTAACAGGAGCTCGGGCGTGTATGATTTACTGCCACTCTACAATTCGGGTTTGGCGTCTACTGAAGCATCTCACAGATTTACGTTGCTCGGCGGCTTGAAAATGTCAGCAATTGATCTTGGATTTTCTCTTACAAAACACGGCTCTGAACTTACATATTCAAATCCTGAAAACAGCAGCCTGAATTTCAGCGACGAACTTTCATCATCACTTTTCTCAATTGGTATAAGCACAAAAGCAGGCAGAAGATCAAGATTTGAAGGCAGTATTATTTATCACACTGGTGATTTCAGGCATATTATTGCAGCAAGAGACACTGCTCAGTACAAAGCCCCTTACGGATACAATGCCTATGGTGTTAATTTTAGAATATTTTATGCATTTTCAAAAAAAACTATACTCGTACCGTTTATCAGCTATTTATCAGGGTCAAGCGGATATACAAATCTGGTAAAAGGTACGGATAAAACAGATGGAGTGCGATCGTATAAAAATGTCTATTCTGTGTACAATGCAGGATTGGGATTTGATATTTTCCCATACGAAAAAACTCTTCTTACTATTGCTTCCGGAATTACTGGAGCATTCAAATCATCTGAAACCATACTTTCAACAGGCAGCGCAGATCCGGCATCTGAATACAAATACAAAGCTTTGCCCTTTGTTTCAGTTGGGCTTGAAGCTCATCTTACAAGATGGATGGGTGCAAGATTTTCATTTTATGAGCTTCTTGAAAAAATGAAAGTAACAAATATGTTTTTTACAGGAGATGCTGTAAATATGTCGGAAAGCGGTTTTGATGCTGTTTTCGGCCTTTGGTTTAAATTGGGCCGTTTCACAATTGATACTGTTGTTGATACAAAGGCAGTAAACGATTTTCTCCATAATAGCATGAGGATTTTATCAGGTTCGGAAAATCCGGTTTTTACCCAGATGTCAATAACATACAATTTCAAATAAGGAGGATATGTGATAGAACGTTATACTCTGCCTGAAATGTCGCAAATATGGTCACGGCAGAATAAATTTCAAAAATGGCTGGATGTTGAACTTGCAGTTTGCGAAGTACAGGCGGAAAGAGGAGTAATTCCTGAAACTGCATGGAAAAACATTAAATCCAAAGCTGCTTTTAATATAAACAGAATAGACGAAATAGAAGCAGTTGTGCACCATGACGTTATTGCTTTTCTTACAAGCGTTTCTGAATTTGTAGGGCAGGACTCAAGATATATACATCTCGGCATGACTTCTTCAGACGTTCTTGATACGGCAGGTTCTCTGCAGATTCAGGAAGCGGGCAGAATCATTTTAAAAGTACTTGATGATTTTATTAATGTACTTGGTAAAAGAGCTTTGGAATTTAAGAATACAGTATGTATAGGCCGGTCTCACGGCGTTCATGCAGAACCTACAACATTCGGATTAAAATTTGCCTTGTGGTATGATGAAGCAAAGCGAAACAGAAAACGTCTTGAAAATGCTATTGAGGATATAAGAGTCGGAAAAATTTCAGGAGCAGTAGGAACATTTGCACATCTTGATATGGAAGTTGAAGAGATGGCGTGTAAAAAACTCGGATTAAAGGCTGCCCCTGTATCAACTCAGATTGTTCAGAGAGATTTGCATGCGCACTTTCTTGCTGTGCTTGCGGTACTGGCTGCAAGCCTTGAAAAGATTGCAGTTGAGATACGTCATCTTCAGAGGACCGAGGTACTTGAAGCGGAAGAATATTTCTCAAAAGGGCAAAAGGGATCATCTGCAATGCCTCACAAAAGAAATCCGATAATTTGTGAGAGAATAAGCGGGCTTGCGCGTCTTGTAAGATCAAATGCAGTTGCGGGATTTGAAAATGTAGCATTATGGCACGAAAGAGACATTTCTCACTCTTCTGTTGAAAGAGTGATTCTTCCTGATTCAACAATAATTATTCATTACATGCTCACAAAAGCTCTCGGGCTTATAGATAAACTAATTGTCTATCCTGAGAACATGAAAAAGAACCTTGAGAGAACACATGGTTTGATTTTTTCACAGGCACTTCTTCTTGCACTTGTAAAAAGAGGCCTGACAAGGGAAGAAAGCTACGCAATGGTTCAAAAATCGGCAATGAAATGCTGGAAGGATGGAACAGATTTTTTTGATGAAGTTGTTAATAACAAAGATATTTTAAACAATATAACTGATTCTGAAATAAAAGATCTGTTTAATCTTGACATTCAGCTTAGAAATGTTGATAATATATTTAAAAGAGTCGGTTTGCTTAAATAGGGCAAATCAAATACAATACTGTCTCTGTTTAAACTAAAGATAGGGGGAGTTGTGGAAATTAAAAAAGGAAAAATCATTTACAACGGAACAACAAAAAAGATCTATCCTACTGAGGAGGAAGGCCTTATTGTCCTGCATTTCAAGGATGAGTTGCCCGGAACACAGAGTAAAGTTAAGAACAAAGGGAATGTAAATGCAAAAATATCCCGGACACTTTTTACATTTCTTGAAAGTTATCATGTATTGACACATCTTTCTGACAGTATGCAGGATAATGAAATACTGGTTAAAGAGGCTGATGTAATACCTGTACAGGTTGTTGTATGGAATATTGCAGACAAGGATTTCTCAAAAAGATTCAAAATTAAAAAGGGATTCATGCTTGAGTATCCTGTTGTTGAGTTATATCTGAAAAACAAGGATGTAAAAAATCCCATGATTTCTGCTGATTATGCCAGCGCTTTCGGGCACGCAACTCATGATGAAATGAAAGAGATTGACAGTATAAGCAGAAAAATTAATGCTGTCCTAAAATCTTTTTTCAGCAGAAGAAAATTACTTCTCGGAAAAATTGTTCTTGAATACGGACGCAGTATGAATGATGAAAAACGAATTATGCTCGTAGATGAAATATCCGCTGATTCAACAATGCTTTATGATTCGGATAACGGATTGGAATTTTTCTCGAAATTCAAATCTCTTGCTGAAGCCTACAGGGTTATGGATGAAAGAATCTGATTTTAAAGGGGTAATCCTGTTTGAAAAGGGCGCACTCTTTTTTGCGGTTACGGGTTGCATGACAATTATTTTTTCAATTATCTTTGCAGTGTCCGGTTATATTTCTATTCTGTGTCTGGCATTTCTGAGTTTTATTATTTTTTTATGGCTGACCTGGTTTTTCAGAAATCCTTCGAGAGAATGTAGAAAAGGCAAAGACCTTGTAATTTCTCCTGCTGACGGCAGAGTAGTCTTAATTGAAACCAATCTGTCTGATTCGTTGTTTAATGAACATGTAGTCAAAGTAGCGATTTTTTTATCACTCTTTAATGTTCATGTTAACAGAATACCGGTGAGCGGAAAAATTTTTGATGTGAGTGTAGAAAAGGGGCTTTTTCTTCCCGCATTTGAAAAAAAAGCGGGAGAGAATAATTTTAAAAAATCAATTCTAATTAAAAATGATAATATTTCAGTAAAAGTTAACCAAATTGCCGGTATAGTTGCAAGACGTATAATCTGTTCTTTAGAAAAAGATGATAAAGTAGTCCAGGGAGATCCGTACGGTATGATTCTATTCGGATCCAGAGTTGAGATTATTATTCCTTCAACAGTAGAATTAAAAGTTAAAACCGGCGATAGAGTAAAAGCAGGGGTTACAGTGATCGGAGAGCTGAAAAAATGAAGATAAAAGCTCCTTTTATCCCGGGAATCTTTACAATGCTTAATCTGGTTTTAGGTGTTGCTTCAATAGGTGCAACTGCTGACGGATTATTTTTGACGGGAGCCTGGCTTTTAATTTTTGCAATTTTTTGTGACGGTATGGACGGCAAAATTGCACGTTGGACAAATTCAACATCTGAATTTGGAAATGAGCTTGACTCTCTTGCGGATTTGGTTTCTTCGGGAGTAGCTCCGGGCCTTTTAATATTTATGCTTCTGCGATCTAATGGTTTTGCGATAGCGCTTATTTTTATGTGCATTTTTGTAATGGCTGGTGCTTACAGGCTTGCAAGATTTAATATCCTGCAAATGGGAGACAGAAGTATAGGATATATTGGCCTTCCCATACCTGTTGCAGGATTTACTGCAGCCTCTTTTGTTCTGTTGCTTTATCAGGATATTTTTACTTTTGTTAGTATCGGATGGCTATTTATAATTGTGCCGTTTATCTCAATACTAATGGTAAGTACTGTTATGTACCACTGGCCCAGGTTTGAGTTCGGGAAATCATGGTTAAAATCATTTTTATCTCTAATAAAGATAGCCCTTCTGATTTCAATGATGCTTTTACCGCATTATGTACTTTTTCCGATTTTCTGCGGATATATTTTAAACGGTTTAATAATTTGGCTTTTTAAAATAAAATTAAAGGATGTTTCTTTGGAATTTCTTTTCTGGCCCAAGGTAAATAGATGAGAATGATATGTCAATAGGCCCTTATGAGATAGTTATAATTTTAATTGTTTTTCTTTTTGCGTTTGATAAAAAAGAATTGCCTCATGTCATACGTTCATTTGTCAGGACAATAAGAAAACTTAGACACAGTGCTGAAAAAACAAAAGAAGATTTGGAAAAAATTATAATTGACAATAATGATCTGGAAGGATAAAAAGTAACCTGTTAATAAATAATTAGATCTCGGAGGTAATTAAAATGGGATTAGGATCAATCGGCCCTGCTGAATGGCTGCTGATTTTTATGGTACTTCTTCTCTTCTTCGGCGCAAAAAGACTGCCTGAACTTGCAAAAGGTCTTGGAAAAAGTCTGAAGGAATTTAAAAAAGCAACCCGCGATGTAGAAAAAGAACTGGATGAATTTGATAAAGACGAAAAGAAGGAAGATGATAAATCATAAAAACTTGATTTTTGGGACATAATCAATCAGGTTAGAGAATTTATTAAGAACAACAGAGTTCTTGCGTTTTTTAAAAAACTTTTAGTGTGAACTGAGTAAGTGTTTTATTCGTAAAAAGGATTAATACAAAAAGAAAACATGCAATTCTCAGTCTGCATTTTTATGTTAGTGAAACAAAATTAATTTTTGCCAATAAATTTTTCATATAGGAGTATAATTTACAAATAAATGATTGAAATATTAAGGACTGATTTTTATCTAAGAGGATTTAATTCCGGAGAAAATAATGGATTTTAAAATCATTGACATTGATAAGCCTGTGGATATGAACTTTATACTGGGCCAGTCCCATTTTATCAAAACTGTGGAAGACCTGCATGAAGTGCTTGTGCAGACAGTACCAGGCATTAAATTCGGCCTGGCATTTTGTGAAGCATCCGGGCCAGGGCTTATCAGATTTTCAGGAACAGATGAAGAATTAACGGACCTTGCAAAGAAAAATGCTTTAAAAATAGGCGCAGGCCATTTATTTATCATTTTTCTCGGAAATGCTTTTCCTGTTAATGTACTTGGGCCAGTAAAAAATGTACCGGAAGTATGCAGAATATTTTGTGCAACTGCAAATCCTGTTCAGGTTATTGTAGCGGAAACCGAACTTGGCAGAGGTATTACAGGTGTGATTGACGGAATAAAGCCAAAAGGGTTTGAAACAGAAGATGATATTCAAAACAGGAAGGACCTTTTGAGGACAATAGGGTATAAACTATGAAAGATATACTGAGCTAAATATTAATAAAGCAGTTATTGTTATCCGACTTGCTTTTACTATGGAAGTAAAACAGCATAATTGGGCTTCTTTAGAATGGGGACATGAAAGTGGATAAAGAAGAGAAAATTCCTTCTGTAACAATTGATACTTTTGCAAGAAGCATTTTTAAACAGGCAAAAGATTATGGGTTTATGCAGATAGATTATGTAAGGCTTGTTAATAAAATCCTCGATTGCGCAACAAATCCGGATAATAGCATCAATGACAGGCCCTATAAAAAAAATGACATACAAAAAAGAATAAATGCTGACAATCTTCCTGTCAGCGGAGAAAGAATTACAATAAGGAAATTTGATAAACGCCTGGATCTGAAAGACCTAAAAATCTGGTTAGATGATAAATCCGGGCGTTACTTCCTGATGTCCCATGCAACATCAAGAATTTTAACTGTTGATGAACTTTTAAAAAACAATAATAATGTTCTCGGGACAATTATTTTTAAAGAAAATAGCAGAGTAATAGGTATGATGGCATTTTTAAACAAAGATGATTTCCAGAAAAAGGCTGAGCTGCGGAAACTTATCGGTGTGCCTGAGATGCGCGGTAAGGGACTTGGAAAGGAAGCCACAAGCCTGTGGATTGAATACGGCAAACAGGGCCTTAAGCTCAATAAGATTTATTTAAATACTCTTGATACAAATATAAGAAATATAAAGTTAAATGAAGAACTCGGTTTTAAAGTTGAGGGAATTTTAAGAAATGAGATACTTGTTGATAACTCTTACAGAGATGTATTGCGTATGGGGTTATGGCAGGATTGATTGTTCTTATTTGTGTACTGTGGTTTGAGATTGTTTCTATCGGAGATTTAAATGGTTGTAGAATACGATGATTTTAAAAAACTTGATATGAGAGTTGGCCAAATTATAGATGTTGTACGGGTGCCGGACAGTAAAAATCTTTATTCCTTGACAGTGGATGTCGGTTCTTCGGAACTTGTGAAAATTGTAAGCAGCCTGATTCCGTATTATTCTGAGGAGGAGCTGAAAGGAAAAAGAATAATAGTTCTTGTAAATTTAAAACCTGCCAAAATCAGAGGAGAAATCTCTAATGGTATGCTTCTCGCAGCGGAAACAGAGGACAGCTCTGAGTGTGTTCTGATTGCACCCGAATCTTTAATACCTGTAGGCACAAAAATTCTATAAAAATATTATTCAAACAATGTTTTCCATGAATCAGAATAATTGGCCAGCATTACATGAACTTCCTGTGGAAAGGTGTTTTTTTGCAGAAAACCCATAAGCATTTTAGAAAATCCATAATCTTTGTTTTTATTCTTGTATTTGCAGGTGATAATGTTTAAATTAAAACAGACTTTCCCTTAACCCGAATAACCATAAAGGAGTAACAGTAAAATGATGAAAGTAAAACTATTTTTTGCGGCATACCTGTCATTCTTTATGTTGATCAGCTGCAGCAGCCGTAATCCCGATTCTATCAAAGCCGGGAATGAAAATCTGGTTCAGTACATTAAGCCACTTATTGGTACAAATAATGACGGAAATGTATTCCCCGGGCCTTCCTTTCCTCACGGAATGGTACAGCTTAGCCCTGATACTGACAAGAGAAGCTGGGAAACAGCTTCCGGGTATGAATATGCAGATACAACGCTTTATGGGTTTAGTATGCAGCACTTAAGCGGCACAGGCATTCCCGACCTTGGCGATTTTTTAATCCTTCCGACTAAAGGCAGGCCTAAATCCGGGAAAACCACTCCTTTTTCCCATGTTGAAGAAAAAGCAGAGGCAGGTTACTATTCCGTAAACTTAGAAGAGTATAACATCAAAGCAGAACTGGCAGCAAGCCCGAGAGCAGGGATATTGAGATTTACGTTTCCAAAGTCCGACAGTTCAAATATTATGATAGATCTCGGCCATGTTCTTCAATGGAGAATTGTGTGGTCTCATGTCAGGGTTGAGGATAAAAGCCTTGTTACAGGTTATCATCTTGTAAACGGCTGGGCAAGAGAGAGGCGTCTCTTTTTTGCAGCCAGATTTTCCAAACCGTATGATTCTTTCGCAATAATAAAAAATAGTAAAAGGGTATTTTACAATACGCGGCGGTTTACAAGCAAATATGAAGCATTCGGGCGCAATCTTCAGTTTGTCGCCGGCTACAAAACAAATAAAGACGAAGTAATACTTGTTAAAATTGGAATTTCCGCTGTAAGCGCAGCAAATGCACTGATGAATCTTGATACTGAAATCCCTGATTGGGATTTTGATAAAGTTGTGCTGAAAAACCGTGCTGCATGGGAAAAAGAGATGCACAGAATGCAGGTGAAGGGCCCTGAAGATGTCAAAGAAACATTTTATACTGCACTTTATCATAGCCTGCTTACACCAACTATCTATGATGATGTTGACGGTGCATATCGCGGCGAGGATAAAAATATTCACCATGCAGAAAATTTTCAACCTTATGCAATCTTTTCTCTTTGGGATACATACAGAGCACTGCATCCATTATACACACTTATTGATCAGAAACGAGATGTGGATATGATTAATTCCATGCTTGCTCTTTATGATCAGAGTGTAGACAAACTTCTGCCAATATGGTCGCTTAACAACACTGAAACCTGGTGTATGATCGGCTATCATGCTGTTTCTGTAATTGCTGATGCATGCCTTAAAGGATTGAAGGGGTTTGATTATCAACGAGCATATAAAGCAGTAAAAACAACTGCCATGAATCCTGACTATGACTCGGTTAAAGAATATGCCCGCATTGGATATGTACCGTTTGATCATGAGAATGAATCTGTATCCAAAACTCTTGAGTATGCCTATGATGACTATTGCATAGCACGCATGGCAAACAAACTTGGTAAAAAAGATGATTATAAGTATTTTATGAAAAGGGCCGCGTCTTACAAAAACATATTTGATCCGTCAACCAATTTAATGAGAGGCAGGGATTCTCACGGAAATTTTAGAACGCCGTTTTATCCCCATAAATACATTGCAGATATGAACAAACGGGATATAACAGAAGGTACAAACTGGCAGTACACATGGTATGTGCCGCATGATGTAAATGGCCTGATAAAACTTATGAAAGGCCGGGCTGCTTTTAATAAAATGCTTGATGAGTTTTTTAATTATTCGGGGAAAAAAGGCAAAGTTGAGGAGGGTTCAGAAGATATAGGCGGAAGATTCGGCGAATACTGGCACGGAAACGAACCCTGTCATCATGTTGCTTATCTCTATGATTATGCCGGAAAACCGTGGAAGACCCAGAGACTTATAAAAATGATTATGACAAGCCAGTACGGCAACAAACCGAATTCTCTTTGCGGGAATGATGACTGCGGGCAGATGTCCGCATGGTATCTTTTTAACTGTATGGGATTCTATCCCATAGCTCCAAGCAGCAATATCTATGTTGTCGGAACTCCTTGTGTTGAGAAAGTAACTGTTAAACTTGCCGAAAAACGGAAATTGATCATTCAGGCAGAGAATTTTTCTAAAAAGAATATGTACATACAGTCAATGACAGTGAACGGCAGGGAGTGGAATAAGCCATTTATCCCTTATGAAGAAATAAAGAATGGAGGGGAAATAGTGTACGTTATGGGGCCTGAGCCGAATAAACAGTGGGGAGTTGGCACTAATTGAAGACTGATCTGTAAAATTTGTAATTTCAGAAGATCTCTGCGTAAAAAGGAAAACGCATAACTGATTTATTGAGATGACAGTGTAATGCTATTAATATTAACAGGCGTATCTATGGAAGATACGCCTGTTAATTATTTATACCGATTCGTTCTAATTCAAAGTCTCAAGAACTTTTTTGATCCTGTCAAATGCCCAGTCAAGGTCTTCTTTTTTGATAACAAGAGGAGGTGCGAATCTAATAACATCCTCATGAGTCTCTTTGCAGAGAAGCCCTTCATCCATAAGCGCTTCGCAGAATCTTCTTGCTCCGCCTGCTTCTTTATGAAGTTCCAGCCCAATCAGCAGCCCGCGGCCTCTGACTTCTTTTATATGTTTACTGTTAATTGTACGTAATTTATCCATGAAGTAGTTGCCGAGTTCATTTGAATTTTCTACAAGTTTTTCTTCGGTTAAAACTTTTAATGCTTCGCGTGCAACAGAACACGCAAGGGGATTTCCGGCAAATGTTGAACCATGTTCGCCCGGAGTAAAAACTTCCATTATTTCTCTGTCTGTTACAACTGCAGATACCGGATAAAAACCGCCTGAAAGTGCCTTGCCCATTATGTATGCGTCAGGTTTAACATTTTCCCAATCTGAAGCAAATAGTTTTCCGCAGCGGCCGAGCCCTGTCTGAATTTCGTCTGCAACCATAAGTACGTTATTTTCAGTACATATCTCTCTTACTTCCTTAAGATAACCTTCCGGAGGAATTAAAACTCCGCCTTCTGCCTGAATAGGCTCATATAAAAATGCAGCCGTATTTTCATTGATAGCATCTCTTAAAGCCTGAGCATCGCCATAGGGAATTGATTTGAAACCCGGTGTGAACGGAAGGAAATATTTTTTGTAGTGTTCTTCTGTTGAAAACCCTACAATTGTTGTTGTTCGTCCGTGGAAATTGCCTGCACATGTAATAATTTCTGCCTTGCCAAGTTCAATATTTTTCTTAGTATATCCCCATTTTCGTACCATTTTGATTGCGGTTTCAACAGCTTCTGCACCGCTGTTCATGGGGATAAGCATTTCTTTTCCGGCAAGTTCACAAACCTCTTTACAGAAAAGTGCAAGCTGGTCATTTCTGAAAGCACGTGATGTAATTGTAAGTTTATTGAGCTGTTCTGTCATTTTTGCTATGATTCTGGGATGGCAGTGGCCCTGATTGACAGATGAATATGCAGCGAGAAAATCCAGATATTTATTACCGTCAACATCATAAACCCAAATGCCGTCACCTTTGCTTAAAATAACATCAAGAGGCTTGTAATTGTGTGCGCCGTACTGATCTTCCAATTTAATGAGTTCTTCAGAAGTCATAACGTCTCCTTTGTAATAAATTTTATAAATATTTCAGAATTAATATGGTAATTGTTCAGGATAGAGATAAATGCTATGCTAAATCCATATTTTTTACAAGAAGAAACAGGAGCATATCTAATTCCAATCTGCTTTTAAATTAGAAACAAAATCCCGACAATATTAAAGAAAATAAGTGAAAAATGCAAGAGTAAAATATAGATATTTATTTACGTTTTCGTAAATTTATTGATAACAGAGAGTTTGGCAAAATTATCTCATGAAAATTTTATTGACTATCATACGAAAAATTGTTAAGTTTTATAGCTTTTAAGGTACTAGATCTAAATATGAATGGAAACAAAGGGAACATTCTGTGGGCAGATGATGAGATCGATCATCTGAGATCGCATATAATTTTTTTACGGGAAAAAGGTTATAGTGTAACACCTGTTACTAATGCTGAAGATGCCATTTCTCTGGTAAAAAAAGAAAGATATGATATTCTTCTTCTTGATGAAATGATGCCTGGTATGGACGGCCTGGAAGCATTGAATAAAATTAAAATTATTGACCCGTCTATACCTATTGTTATGATTACTAAATCGGAAGAAGAAGATCTGATGGAAGAGGCAATCGGTGGTAAAATTGAAGATTATCTGACAAAGCCGGTTAATCCAAGCCAGATTCTGTCTTCATGCAAAAGAATCCTTGAAAAACGGCGTATAGCAAGAGATAAGATTACCAGAGATTATATTGAAGAATTCTCTGAAATTACAAATTTATTACAGGGGCAGTTGGATTTTAAAAAGTGGGCAGAGATACATCTTAAACTCTCTGAAAGATATTTAAACCTTGATGAACACAATGACCTTGGCTTAAATCAGACCCTTGAAGATCAGAGAGCGGAATGCAATCATTCATTCGCACGTTTTATTGAAAGCAACTATAGGGAATGGATAAATTCGGATAAAAGGCCTGTTCTATCAACTGATGTAATGAAAAACTATGTATTCCCATTTCTTAAAAAGGGCGAAAAAGTTCTTTTTATTGTCATAGATAACCTCAGGCTTGATCAATGGCTTGCCATTGAACCTATGCTGTACGATTTTGTAAAAATTGAAAGGAATTATCAGTGTTCTTTAATCCCCTCTGCTACGCCATACAGCCGGAATAGTATTTTTTCCGGGCTATTCCCATCTCAGATAAAAAAACAATTTCCTGAATATTGGATGAAGAACGCTGATTCTGAGGCAAGTTTGAACAAATTTGAGTATGAATTTTTAAAATTTCAGGTAAATAAAAACCATATCAATGTTAAAGGCAATCCCCAATATTTAAAAATCATTACCAGGGAAGAGGCAAACCATGCACTTATTCATTTTAAAAATATGGTAAATAATCAGCTCATAGCAATGGTTTTTAATTTTATTGATATAATTTCACACAGAAGGAATGATTCTGAAATAATTCATGAAATTGTACCTGATGAATCAGCATATAGATCCCTTACAAAATCGTGGTTTAAGAATTCGTCTCTGTTTGAAATTATAAAAAAAGCAGCTCAGGAAAAAATTATAACCGTACTCACTACTGATCACGGATCTATTCGGGTTAAGAGGGGGACAACTATTTATGCTGACAGATTTGCCTCTACAAATTTAAGATACAAATATGGAAGAGGGATTCGTGCTGAAGGTAAGGGTTTTATTGAAATAAACAGCCCTGAAGAATATGGTTTGCCTGTCCAGAGCCTGAATACAAATTATATAATTGCAACTGAGGATGTTTTTTTTGTTTATCCGACAAATTACCATAAATATCTGACTCTTTTTAAAAACAGCTTTCAGCATGGAGGAATTTCTCTTGAGGAGATGATTCTTCCTGTTATTACAATGACTGCCAAATAATAATATACTTGTTAATTGAACGTCAATTTAAGGAATGTGAAAATCAATTGGACTGTTTGATATTTTAAAACCAGGAGACAGATAATGGACAAAGGAATATCCTATATTATTTCAGAAAGAGTATTTTCTCAATTCACGGGATATCACCGCGGAATTGTTTTATGTTATGAGGTTAATAACGGGGAATCTCCTGAAAAATTGGTTAATTTGTTAAGATCTGAAGAAAGTGCTCTGAAAGGACGATTAAAAATTGATCAAATCTTGGAGAATGAACGTATTTCGTCATGGCGTGAAGCTTATCGGAAGTTTGGTGCCAAACCGAGTAAATTCCGGCCGTCAATGGAAGCTATGGCAAGAAGAGTTCTTCGAGGAGATAAAATTCCGTCAATAAATAAACTGGTAGATATCGGAAATATAATTTCATTGCGTCATTTAGTCCCGGTAGGAGGACATTCAATAGACTCTGTTAAAAATGATTTATCGTTGATGTACGCACAGGGAGATGAAATTTTTATTCCATTTGGTTCTGATAAAATTGAGAATCCGTTGCCTGGAGAAATTATTTTTACAGAAGGCAAAACAGTACTTACAAGACGCTGGACCTGGAGACAGGCAAATCATACCATATTAATTCCTGAAACAAAAAATGTTGAATTTAATGTTGACGGGCTACCTCCGGTTAATGCCGGGGAAGTAGAACAAGTATGTGCTGAAATTATTGATTTGTTGAAAAAATATTGCGGAGGAAAATATCAGCATGAAATGCTATCGGAAAAACAATCAAAAATAGCATTAATGGAACAAATGTGATTATTTGTCCGGATATTTTGTATCGAATAATTGATTTGAAAGGAGAGAATCATAAAAGAATCCGTTATCTTGTGTAATTCAAAGATTGAATACAGGTCCAAAAGTCGGGAAGAAACTTTTAATATTGCAGTGAAACTGGCCGAAAGAATTAATCCCGGTGATATCATTGCATTGTATGGAGACCTTGGAAGCGGGAAAACCGTGTTCACTCAGGGGTTATGCAGGGGATTAAATGTTTCAGATTACGTAACCAGCCCGAGCTTTACCCTTGTACAGGAGTATAGAGGAAATGATCTGAATATTTTCCATTTTGATTTTTACAGACTTTCTTCTATGCAGGATGTTGAAAATCTCGGACTTTTTTATTATTTTGACAGAGGGGGGATTTCAATAATTGAATGGCCGGAAATAGCAGATGATATTTTACCTGCTGATACAATAAAAATAAGATTCGGAAGAGTTTTTGACAATGGCCTGTTCGTTGAAAATGAAAGGATTATCTCTGTAGAATTTTGCAAGATAGCTGAGGATAGGAATTAATGAATGTACTTGGTATAGAAACAGCAACAGAAGTCTGCAGTACAGGCCTTTCGAATGAAAACAGTATTATTGCAGATTATCGCCTTAATAGGGGATATACTCATGCAGAGATGCTTCCAGGTGCAGTTAAACACATTATGAAGCAATCCAATATTTCGATGAAAGACCTCGATGCAATCGCAGTTTCCATAGGCCCTGGATCATTTACCGGCCTGAGAATAGGAATTGGATTTGCCAAAGGGCTTGCAAAAGGATGCAATATCCCTTTAATCGGCGTACCGACCCTTGATGCTCTTGTTAAACAGCTTCCTTTTGCTGCAGAATTTGCTGCAACGATTCTGAAATCCAGAAAAGGTGAGTATTACAGAGCAGTTTACAGGAATGAAAATAATGCATGGATTTTAAAAACTAAATATGAAACTCTTCCTGAAAAGGATATCCATAAAGGCCTGCCTGCTGATAAATCAATTATTATTACAGGCGATATAAATGGTTTTTTAAGATCGCAAATAAAAAATTATATTAAGAGTGCTATTTTTGCAAATTATGACTATTTTATGCCGAACGGCTCTTCAGTTTCATCAGAAGGTATTAAAAAATTGTCAAAAGGAACTAATAGCGTAGAAGACAGTGTTACGCCCATTTATCTAAACAAATACTTGGGAGCGTTATAGAGATTGTTTGAAAAACTGAATGTAAGGAAGTAAAATGACGTGGTTTAAAAGGAAATTGCCAGGGTTGACATCAAATATAAAAAAGGATATCCCTGATGGCCTTTGGATAAAATGTAAGGAGTGCGGAGAAGTTATCTACAAAAAACAGCTTGAAGCTAATTCTTACGTGTGTACAAAATGTGATTATCACTTTAGAATTACAGGGAATAATTACATCAAATTATTGCTTGATCACGGTTCGTTTAAAGAGATGTCACCTGATATGGAATCGGTTGATTTCCTTAACTTTAAAGATAAAAAGAAATATTCCCTTCGCCTTGCAGAAGTTAAAAAGAAAACAGGGCTGAAAGACGCCATACGCATAGGAGAAGGTTTAATAAACGGGCTTCCTGTTGTATTTTGTACAATGGATTTTTCGTTCATAGGCGGCAGTATGGGATCCGTTGTCGGAGAAAAAATATCAAGAGCTATAGAAAAAGCAAGAGAGAAAAAATTACCTCTGATAATTGTATCTGCAACAGGCGGAGCAAGGATGATGGAATCAATTATTTCTCTTATGCAGATGGCTAAAACATCATCAAGGCTTGCACGTTTCTCTGAACAAGGAGGGCTTTATATCTCAATTCTTACAAATCCTACAACAGCGGGAGTTGTTGCAAGCTATGCAATGCTTGGAGATATACATATTGCAGAGCCGGGAGCTTTAATAGGGTTTGCAGGCCCCAGAGTTATCAAGCAGACAATTGGCCAGGATCTTCCGGAAGGATTTCAGAGTTCATCGTTTCAGCAGGAACACGGTTTTGTTGATTTAATTGTCAACAGAAAAGACCTGAAAGATACATTATATAAAATTATAAATTTTTTTATTGAAGACCGGGGGAAAATGAGTGAGCGCTCATCCTACAATACTCTTGACTAATGATGACGGAATTGATGCACCGGGGATTATGGCTGTTTACAAGGCTCTCATAGATCGTGGATTTAAAGTGATAGTTGTAGCGCCTGAATCGGAAAAAAGCGCAGTAGGACATGCTATAACGCTTTCTGAACCCCTTAGAGTAAAAAAAGTGGCAAAAGACTGTCCGCTTGCCGGATATTCAGTCACTGGAACTCCTGCAGACTGTGTTAAAATTGCATTCTGGACAATACTTGAGAAAAAACCCGATCTCATAATATCCGGAATAAATTTGGGGGCAAATACCGGAATTAATATGCTCTATTCGGGTACTGTATCTGCGGCAACAGAAGGAGCCATGCTTGGTATACCTTCATTTGCAATTTCTCTCGCTACTTATAAAAACCCTGACTTCGATTTTGCAGCAAGATTCAGCTGCAAAATTGCGGAAGAAATGCTGAATAATCAATTGCCCCAGGGCGTCTATCTTAATATAAATATTCCTGCAATAGACGAGAAAGAGATAAAAGGGATATCTGTTACCAGACAGGGTAATGAAATATTCAGGGAAAAATTTGAAAAACGTTATGATCCAAGGGGAAACATTTACTACTGGCTTTCAGGACAGAAAATTAACAAAGAGAGCAATATTGAAATTGATGAAAGTGCCGTGCAATCAGGATATATTTCAATCACGCCCGTACATTTTGACCTAACGCATTATGAATCTATTGAAACGGTGAAAAGTTGGGATGTTACTGCATAATAA
>JAGGVB010000172.1 GCA_021158245.1 bacterium
ATCACTGATATCGCCTATAAGGAGAGAATCAATATCAAAGGAAATTGTATCAACAAAAGTAAAATATCTGTTAAATAATTTATATTTTTTACTTTTACAAAACAAATCATCTGTAATGAAAATCATTGTTAAAATTATTACAATGGTTATAATGACCATTTTTTTCACAGCCTGCTCCTTTTTGCGACTGGATATTCTAATATTTCACAATAACAATTGATTTAATCATCTTAAAATAATCAAGTTATTTACAAAGGTAATAAAAACATACCATTTGTCAAGTATTTTTTTATTATTTATCTTACGCAAACGTTTGTGTTTGATAATAATTCTTTTAAATCTGATCTTTTTAAAACAAACTCACACTTTTTTATCAGTAAATCATCATCATCACTTTATGTTTTTATATATAATAGCTCTGACAAAATCCCAACCTTCCAATCTCCCGTATTTCACAATTAATAAATTTCATTATCAATTTACCCCGCTCCCTATATCTTCAAAAAAAACAGGTGTTACCCAATTAACAGAGTAACACCTGTTTGAAATATCTTTATATGTCTGAATAATTAAAACTATCTAAAAAATATCTATTCCTCTTGCAAGTGCTGCCTTTCCCCTGTAATCAGGAAGAAGCAGAGGAGCTTTTCTGTCAGTCTCTATTTTTGCAGACTTCAACTCGTCAACGTATTTCTTAACATGTTTTAATCCGGGCTTTCCTACATCCACTCCCTTTTTAACATATTCAGCTGAATGCATACCTGCTCTCCTGCCGAATACCATACAATCTAAAGTGGAATTACCCATAAGCCTGTTCTTTCCGTGAACACCACCGGAAATTTCACCTGCTACAAACAGACCTTTTACATTAGTTGAGCCTTCAGGATCCGTCTCAATTCCGCCATTCTGATAGTGAAGAGTCGGAAAAACAAGCACAGGATCTTTTACCATGTCAACACCGAATCTCTGAAACATTCTTACCATTGCAGGGAATGCTTTTTCTGTAGCACCTTTTCCGTTAAGGATATCAATCAAAGGAGTATCAAGCCATATTCCCTTCATCCCTGTAGGTGTTTTTACCCCTTTATCTCTTATATAACACTCACGTATAAATGATGCTGCTTCAACATCCCGCGGCTCAAGAGGGAACACAAACTCTTCTCCGTCAACATTTACAGGCTGAGCTCCGCTTGTTCTGAGTTTCTCAGTTAAAAGCAGGCCGATAATCTGCTGAGGATATGCAGCGCCTGTGGGATGATACTGTACTGTATCCGGATCCCTCAGTTTGGCACCTGTTCTGTACGCCATAACAGGCCCGTCATAAGTTGCACCGTAATGATTAGTTGTAGGGAACCCCCTGATGTGGAGTCTTCCGAATCCGCCGGTTGCAAGAACAGTTGCTTTTGCTCTTACAATTTTATACTCATCTGTTTCCATATTCCAGAGTATTGCACCGACAACTTTATTATCTTCATCTGTCAAAAGCTCAATTGCAGGGAAGAATTCAAGCATCGAAATTTTTCTGTTCCGGAATTCGTCACGAAGTACACGAAGCTCTTCCATTCCTGTATAATCTGTACATGCGTGCATTCTTCTTCTTGCAGTTCCACCGCCTGTCAGCTCTACAAATTCTCCGTTTTCCTGCTTGTCAAAAAGTGCCCCCAGGCCTTCAAGCCATTTTATTACACCCGGTGCATCCTCAACAAGTGCACGTACAACATCAGGTTTATTTGTAAAATGGCCTCCGCCCATCGCATCAATATAGTGGAGGACAGGAGAATCGTTTGGCCTGTCTGCTGCCTGAGTTCCGCCCTGAGCCATCATTGAATTTGCATCGCCGTGGCGCAGTTTGTTTACAAGAAGTATCCTGTCTGCCGGTATCCCGTTATCATTCGCAAGCAGCGCTGCGCTTGTTCCTGCAAGGCCTCCGCCTATGATCAAAATATCTGTTTCATAATCAACTGCGGATAAATCAATCTTATCAGGGTCAATAAGGGGATATGCTTCGAGAAGATCTGCTACTTCATTCGGAACGATCTCTCCCTTATTAGGCCCGATTTTAAGTTCCCTTTTTCCTCCGGGAGCATAATCAGGGTGACAAAGATTTAAGATATCTTCCCTCTCCTGAGGTGTCATCTGATCAAGTAATTTTCCGATTCTTCCAGCACGCGTTTTTTCAACCATTTTAATTGATTCGCGCATATAGGTCGGATATCCACCGATAAATTTAAGCTCGGCCATTATAGAGCCTCCTCAATATACTTCTCTGGTATTCTGCTGTTCAGTATATATTTTATGAAATTCTTCCTCTTCCAAATTCATAACTTCTTCAAATTTCTTATCATACTCGCCATTTGCAATTTCCGCGACCCTCTTCTCAACATTCTTTTCTCTCGGAATTCCGTATTTGCCGTACATTCTTCTTCCGAACTGAGCAACATGGTATTGTACTATCTCAGCAGGGCATCTGATTGCACAAAGGCCGCACTGAATACACTCAAAAGAGAGTTCAGCAACCTGTTTATAATCTCCTTTAAGAGCTGCCTGTACGTAATCCATAACCTGAATATCCTGAGGGCATGCTTTTGTACACGTGTTACAGCTTACACACCTTGCAACTTCAGGAAAATATTTCAAAAATACAGAAGCATCATACTTCTCTTCTTCAAGATCATACAAAGGTTTTTCAGCAGGGGAAAACGGGATTTGCACAAGGTACATGCCGTCTTCCACTCTGGTTTGACATGCCATTGCAGTCTGCAGTTTATATTCTCCCTTTTTACGGAACACTGTAGAACATGCACCGCAGAATCCTGCCCTGCACCCGCAGCTCCTTATAAGCCTGTATCCTGCATACTCAAGAGCCTGCATAATTGTAAGGCCTGCAGGTACCTGATAGGCTTTCCCGAGAAAATAGATTTCTACCCAGTGTTCAACATCTTTCTTATCAATACCGGATATTACGCCCTTACTTGCATCCCTTACAGTATCCATTAAGTTTATTTTCTTCTCAGCCATAGCTACCTCTCACTTTAAAAGGCCCTTTTCTCTCAAAAGCGGCCTGGGATCTATAAAATTATCTTCAAATCCGAAATATTTTTCATCAAGACCGAATGCAAGTGCCATAAGCTGAGTAAAATAAAGCACAGGCATCGGTTCAAATTCAGGATGTCTCTCCATCACTTCTTTCTGTCTGTCAGCAAGATTAAACAGGCAGAGCGGACAGCTTGATGTAATCATCTCAGCACCGTTCTTTCTGGCCCGGGTAATTATATCATATGCAAGTTCAGCAACTGCATATTTGTCACGGACTGTCTGATAGCTTCCGCAGCACCTGGTTTTAAAAGGATTATCAATAACTTCAGCACCGATTGAGCTTAAAAGGTCACCCTGAATAGTAGGAGATTCGGGATCATCAATACCCACCTCTTTGGGGCGAAGCATGAGACAGCCGTAATAGGGAGATACTTTCAGGCCTTTAAGAGGCTTTTTGACTTTTTCGGAAACCTTGCTGAAATCAATATCCCTCAAGAGCTCCATATAGTGGATTACTTCCACCTTGCCCTGATAATCTTTTTCAAGATACATAAAATCATTCAATTTTTTAAATTCGTCAGGCCGCTCTTTTATTCTCTGGTTTGATCTTTTAAGCACATTAAAGCACATAGTGCACAGAGCGACTACCCTGAACTCATTATCCACTAAACCGCTCTCATTCATCTCTTCCACTCTGATGAGATCACGTATGGGAGCAAGATGGTGCATAAGATCATCACTGGTCAAAGAAGTGACTGTTCCGCAGCAGTTCCACTTGGGAAGTTCAATCAGTTCAATATCAAGAACCTTTGAAACTTCGAGAGCGGAAATCTCAAAATTTTTTGCAGTTGTTTTTAATGTACAGCCTGGAAAATATGGTATCTTCATTTTTTATCCTGTAAACTTTCGGAAACTACTTACTATTGCAATTTGAGGGAGTCTTTCCATTTCTTCGTCCGGGATCCCGTTAATATCAATATAATCAATAGCCTGTCTAAGTTTTACCTGCCTAAGGGCTTCAGCGACTTTGGATACATCAAGGCCGCGCGGGCATCTTACAGTACATGCAAAACATGAGGCGCATATCCACATGGCTTTTGTATCCATCACTTCTTTCTGGCCCAGTTGCACCATGCGCATAATCTCCGAGGGAGTAATATCCATCTCTTCAACCATTGGGCAGCTTCCGGAACATGTTCCGCACTGGTCACACCTTGTTATTACCTGATCGGAAAGCTCGCTTATTTTTTTTAAAAAAGCGACATTTTCCGATGTTATTACTATTTTTCTGGCCATAATATTATCCGAATAATTTTTCGTCTATTGTTTTACCCAGTTTTTCTTTTACATCTTCAGGAACCGGGCCCAGGTTTCTCACAAAATCAGACAAAGCATTAATGTTATCCACAAATCCGGTAAGCATAACTGTTACAAACTGGACAAGACGAACTCTGTCCTTCTCAACCCCGTACTCTTCTAATATCTCTTGAACCTTTGATACGTTTTCCTGGATTGTAACCACGCTGTGTGAATAAGGATTGGATTTCTGTTCACTCTCTCCAAAAAGAATGCCGTCTGCTCCGAGACTGAAAGCCTGAAGCATGAGTTTGGGGGTTATTCTGCTGCCGCTTGGAACACGAATTATTCTTGAATCCAAAGAGTAGGCTTTTTTCGCAGTACCAACATTATCAGCAAGCCTGTAAGCAGTCATATCATCAGCAAATACAAGGACTCTATAGTCGCCCACTTTTTTATCAGCCATAGCGGCCTCAACCTCAGCAAGCAGCTGATCAGTTGTATAGCAGTGAAGGTCAAGAGCATCCTGAGGGCAGTATGCAGTACAGCTGCCACAGCCTTTACACATTGCTTCATTAATTTCAGCGATTTGGGGAGAGGAACCTTTGCCCTCATCCGTCTTTCTGTCTACAATTGATATTGCATGCATTGGACAGTGTTCAACACAGAGTCCACACCCGTCACATGTATCTGTATGAATAAAGGCCATAACAGGATCAACATCGTACTCTCCCTTATTCATAAGCCTTATTGCCCGAGCCGCTGCAGCGCTTGCCTGTGCAACTGTATCGGGAATATCTTTGGGGCCCTGCACTGTTCCCGCAAGGAAAACTCCATCTGTAAGAGTATCAACAGGCCTGAACTTGGGGTGTGCTTCCTGCAGGAAACCGTCGGGGCTCTTTGCAAGCCTTAGCATATCTGCAACTTTTTCTGTCCCCTTGTTCGGTTCAAGCCCTACTGAAAGTACAACAAGATCAAACTCCGATTCTATAAGTGATCTTGTTAAAGTATCTTCTACTCGCAGTATAACCTTCTTGGTTTCAGGATCTTCAATAAGCTCTGCAGGCCGCCCCCTTACAAATTTAACACCCTCGTTCTGCCCTCTTTTATAATATTCTTCGAATCCCTTGCCGTAAGCCCTTAAATCAGTATAAAATACATAAACATCTCTCGAAGGATCCGACCTTTTAATAAGCTGAGAAAGTTTTGTTGCATACATACAGCATATTCTTGAACAGTACTCATTTCCTACCTGCTCGTCCCTTGACCCTACGCACTGGATAAAAGCAATCCGTTTGCCCATAGGCCGAAGCGGGTTACCCTCTGCAGAATGAACAATCATCCTTTCAAGCTCTAATGAAGTTATTACATTCTCAAATCTTCCATACCCGTAAACAGCTTTACGGTGAGCATCAAATATATCAAATCCCGTTGCAACTACAACTGTATCCACTGTCAGTTTTTCTTGTTCTCCTGAACTTTCAAGATCAATAGCTTTCGGATCGCAAACCTTAACACATCTGCCGCACTTTATACAAACATTATCATCAATCAGATAAGAATGGGGTACTGCAATAGGAGAAGCTAAGTATATTGCTTTTCTTTCTGAAAGCCCTTCATCAACCTCATTCGGGACTTTAATGGGGCATACATTTGCACAGAGGCCACAGCTTGTACATTTGTCAGGATCAACGTATGTAGCCTTTTTTTCTAATGTAACTTCATAATTGCCTAGATATCCGTTTATATCTTTAACTTCTGTATATGAATAGAGATGGATATTTTCATTTGATGTAACATCTGCCATTTTAGGAGACAATATACATGCGGCACAATCCTCTGTAGGAAATGTTCGGGACAGCTGAAGCATCTTTCCGCCGATCGACGGATTTTTTTCAACAAGGGAAACATCAAATCCTGCGTCTCCGAGGTCAAGGGATGTTTGTATCCCTGCAATACCGCCGCCCACAACCAGTACTCTTTTCCCGATAGGGAACTTCTTTTTCGTTAACGGCTCATCAAGCCTTGCTTTTGCTATTGCAATATTGGTCAGGCCTTTTGCTTTTTCAGTTGCCTCGTCAGGAGAATGGAAATGGGGCCATGCACAATGCTCGCGGATATTTGCCATTTCCAGTACATAGGGAGACAAGCCTGCTTTTTCCAGAGTAGCTTTAAATGTAGGCCCCTGAAACTGAGGAGAACATGCAGCTATTACTACTTTGTCTAGTTTGTGTTCTTTAACATCTGCAATAACAAGATTCTGCCCTGTTTCAGAACACATGTGTTCATGATCCCTGACAAGAACAACTTCTCCCTGCTCTTTTGCAGTTTCAGCAACTTTTTTTACATCAACAACTTCAGAAATATTTCCGCCGCAATGACAGACATAAACACCGATTCTTTTCATCTGTTAATAATACCTTATTATTTGTTTGATATTAAACAAGCATCCTGCCGGATATAAATGACATTTGGTATGCAAATATCGGCAAAACAAACAACCACAGGCAAGAAAAGACTTGCTTTAAAACAGGCAAAGCAAAGAACTACTACAAATAAATCGTATAAGAATAAAATTTAAAACACTAAATTAAATCAGAAACACGAACTAAATAAGCTCAAAAATTGAATAGCGAAACTTACATAAATTACTATCATAAATCAAGGTAGATTTTCTAATATTAATTATTAAAAAATTTAATAATTAATATTTTTTATATTTCCTCTCTTCTTTTTAATATTTCCCATAAAAACTTCCTGTAAGATTAAGAGAATATCATATTCCTCTCTACATCACTATACCTGTGTAACCTGAATTCAGAGTAACCCAATTTTCAAGAGTGCCGCTTGTAGAAAAAGTTTCGCCATTACATCCAAGAGGGTCTGCATCTCTTGCCTCTTTTGAAATTATTAATTCATCCCGTGAATCAACTCCCCTGCCCTTGTAACTGAGGAACAGAGCATCTGTCATAACCTGGAAATATGAAACGAGCCTGTATCCTTCAGATGTGTCATACCCTACTGCTATGTCTGACATTGTCTGTGAGCCGATGTGAGTACCCAGCTGCTGGCCTTCGGTTACTGAATCCCCTTCATGAAGAGGATTCACCAAGTTTATATGAAAGATAGTAAATATAAATTTTGGATATTTTGAAGACTGTATCTGAACCTGAGTTCCGGCCCACTCTTCATACAAACGTACAACTGTTCCTGAGACAGGGGAGAAAATTTTAATTGCTGCCCAGTCAATGCTGCTGTCCGGCCAAAAGTAGTGTTTCATACTTCTACACGATTCAAAATCATCAGAGTAGTCGTGGCCTTCTGCTGAGCGGAATTTTGAAATTCTGTGAATTTTATCAAGTTCTATATAATTTACATCAACAAATTCAGGCACATCGACGGAATCTCCGCCTGTGGATTTGAATGTTTGTTGATTCAAATCATTATTTTCAACAACAACCATATTGCTGCTTTTAGTGCAAAATACCAGCATCAGTATTGGTGTAAAAACCAGGAAAGTAAGCATGAACCATTTAGTCTTTTTATTCATTTTCCAATCCTCCTGAAAAGTAATCATTCCTGAACATTTTGTTCAATGCTAAAATCGTTCCGAAATTAACAGAAAAACAGTAATAAATGAGCTACAAATTTTAAATAAATTGTTGATTGCAAACAGAAAGTAATATTTTTGGGTAAAATATTTCTTGTTTGATGTATAAATTTTACCTGTCAGGAGTTGTTAATGCCTTGATGTGGTAAAGGTCAGCAGGTTCTTGTAAGCAAGATAAAATTCGTATTAATTCGTGAATTTAGGTACAAAAAAGTGTGTAGAGGCAGGACGGCCTGTTAAAACTATTCCCTTTTCACTATTCACTTTATTTGTTTTCTTTGCGTCCGTTGCGAGCTTTGCGAGAAAAAAAGGTAGGGCAGCGGGGCGGCCTATTCACTATTCACTTTACACCAATTATTTTTATTCGTGTCATTGGTGTAATTCGTGGTAAGTTTTTTTATCCCCCACCCCTATCCACTTTCCCCTACCCCACTCCCATCCTCTGTCAAAAGCTTTAAGATTAAGCTCCTCAGTACCAGGGGGAACCGAATCTTCAACAGCTTTTCTCATTGCCTCTTTTTTAATGAGACCTGTTACAGCAGTAAAAAATCCTGCCATTACCATATTCAGAACCACTTTTCTTCCAAGTTCTTCTGCTATTCTCGTTGCTGGGATTCCAAAAAGTTTAACAGTTTCGGGAAGGTTTGAAACTGTTACGAGTTCTTCTTCAATCAGCATTGTACCCTTCGGAGCAATCTGGGGAG
>JAGGVB010000173.1 GCA_021158245.1 bacterium
AGCTTTAGCTGAATGTGACTCAACGTTAAGTATATGAAAAGTAATCGATTTCGAAGCACTTGTTTTCCAATTTATAACAAAGTTCAATAGGACTTAAATGCTCTATTTTACTAGTGATTCGGCAATTTTTTATATAAATTGTTGTGTGCCCGTGCTTTTCGTTTAAGGTTCAATTCCCAATATCAATAAAGGAACAGGTGGACTATTCCTTCCTTGTCTCATCACATTGTAGACTTCGCCTTCATAATATGCGACACCGCTTGACATTTGTGACTGCATTTTTTTTGTTGGTAAAATTTCTATTCCCAAATTAATGACACCACCAGAATAAAACAGCATATGTTTTACAAATAAATCGTATGCTACAAATGAGTATTTACCAAATTGGACTTCAACAGCTAATTTATCTTTAACAAAATCAGTTTGGTTGTAACTATAAATGGGTTCTTTTTCACCATTCTCAATTAAAAATTTTTTCTGGTCACTTACTGGCATTGTTACTGTTTTTTCCATTAAACCCCGATCTAATGTGATGTAATAAGAGTAACGGCCTTCTTTCCATTTCCTTTTTTGAAATTCTTTATCAAATTCTTTGTTCAAGTCAACTGGACTATAAAGTTTAGTTCCTTTCATTGTTTTTTCTTTACTGATCTTTGTCTTAAATTTTCCAGCATCTATTGAAGAAATAACATCTTTAATTTCTTTGTATAATTTTTTGTGGTGAACAATTAAATATTCTTCGCCATTTAAATGCGAATATTTTTTTGATATTTTCATAAAGTTTATCCTTTTAAATTTAATTTTAACCATTCTTTGGGTATCTGTGCAACTTTATCTTTTTTAGATGGTTTGTGTATTGCTTTATTAATAGGACGAATTTTTAAATTCCCTTCTCTTAAATTTTCAATCCTTTTTTCTGCTATTTTACAATATTCCGTTTCTTTATCTATACCAATAGCATTCCTTCCGTTTTTTATTGCGGCAATAATTGCAGAACCTACTCCAGAAAATGGATCTAATATCCAACTATTTTTATTGGTTAAAGCTAAAACGCATCTTTCTACCAATTCGATTGGGTATTGACAAGGGTGTACAGTTTTTTCAGGATGATTTGACTTAACATTCGGTATGTTCCATAATTCATTTTCCCAATCTTTTACAACGATTTCCCAAATATCCGATGGGTTTTTACCATTAGGATTGCCAGATAACTGACCCTTTTTTGGTCCTTTGAAATGTCGTTTTCCAGGATATTTAGAAGGTACTCTAACATCATCAAGGTTAAAAATATAATTATCAGTTTTTGTAAACCAAAGAATTGTTTCATATCGACCAGAAAACCTATGGGAAGCGTGAAGTCCGTGTCCGAAGTGCCAGATAATTCTATTCCTTAATTTAAGTCCAAGTTTTTTAAAAATTTGATAATAATAAATATCTAAAGGAAAAACTTCCCCTTTGCTAACATAATTGCCAACTTGCCAGCAAATGCTTCCTTTCTCTGACAATACTCTTGTTAGTTCTTTTATAATCTTTTCTTGAGTAGTAAGATAATTTTCGATAGAAGTTTTAGTTTCATACGATTTGCCTATATTATAGGGGGGCGAAGTTATTATTAAATCAAACTTTCCGCTTTCGTATGTTTTTAATACTGTTAACGAATCTCCATTTTTTATCGAATATTCAATATCTGGACTTATATAGTCGAATAATGGTTCTTTTACTTTCATTTGTTTCTTATATCCTTCGTTGTTTTGTTTCTTCTGTAATTTACTAATATTTTTTATCTATTATATTTTTACACATTGGGCACAACGGTGGCAGTAAGGGTAGTGCGGGATTTTGAAAGAGCAAACTTTCAAACTGCTAAAATATTTATTAAATGCTTTTACTCTTAATTTAATATTTTGCCCGCATTACCTTTACTGTGTGTTGTGGTGCGTAATTTGTTTATATTCATCCTTTTATATACTTTTTTTATTAGACAAAAGCTTAATTGCATATTCAAGCACTTTGTCTATTCCATTATCAATGTCTTTCTTATTATTTTTAACTAAATTATTTGGTTTAATTCCTATATCTTCCAAAAACATATCGCTACCATCACAAGTCTTTCTAACAGACATTCTATATTCCCAGCCATTCGGAAGTTTTCCAACATGTGTATCTGAAAAAATACCTGTTGTTGTATCTCCGATTAATGTAACATTCGGTAAAGTTTTCATCATTAATGCAAATAATTCTGCTGCACTTTGAGTGTTTTTATTTGTCAAAAGAGTAACTGGACGATTACTGTAATTTTCACCTGAACTGGGTTCAATAGTCCAGTTTTCAGGTTCTTGATATGAATAAATACTATCAGGGTTTCTTAATCTTGAAATAGCATATAAATGTTTTTTATCAGCAAATCGTTCTGCTAATTCTTTTACAGGAACAGAATACCCTCCAATGTTATCTCGAATATCAATAACAAATGCTTGAGCTGAACCATACTTTTCAAAGAAATCATTAATCGCTTTATGAACTTTTTCAGATTTATTGCTCATTTCTGTCATATGAAGATATGCAATTGTGTCTGAAAGCCAACCTGTTGTAAAAACTTTTCTTGTCCCAATTGGCGGTAAAAATGAATAAATTCGTAATGATTGTTCATATCCGGTTTTTAAATATTTTTTCTTAATCAGTCTTAAAGAAAAGTCATTTGTAGGAACTCTAAAATCAAAAGACAATAATTTAAAATAATTCAAAGAAGGTAAATTATATCCTGAAAAATATATCTCATTAAACCGGTAAATATAACTATGTTTATCATTCAGTTTATACAGGAGTTCTTGAAAAATTTTAAATAACTCATCGTCGGTTGTATTTTTATCGATTTTTTTTACATAATAACTATATAGTTTGTTCCAATCTATATTTTTAACTTTAAAGAGAGCATAATGTTTTTCAAATGTTTTAAAAAAATACTCAAAGTTTTCTTCTGGATTTCCTCTTTCTCTGTTTAAATAAAGACATGATCCAATGATCACAATCAAACATACAAGGACTATATATTTTAAATATTTTCTCATAATTTCACTCTCTTCTTATGCATCACAACGTCTGTATAAATACAATTGTTTTTATCCCCCCAACATGGCAGTATAAACTCAATTGTCTATATATTTTTTTTGATATACTTGGCTCTTTCCATAAAATAAAAAAGAAAATATTCAAAAGCATTATATTTTATCAAATAAAAACAGGGCTGTATCTAAAGTCAATTACTACTTTTCTCACCCGCAGTGTGAAAATCCGCAGAATCTGCACACAGAGCATCCTCCTTCAGTTTCCATAATATTCCCGCATTCAGGGCATTCCGGCCCTGTTAAGGCAGCTGTATTGTCAGATGCAGTTGCTTCCTTTAATTCGTGTATTTTTAGGGAAGCAGTCTTGAGAGCTGAGCTGTCCTCATCATTAAACTGTTCAAGAAGAATCTGAGCAATGCCGTCAGGAACTGATTTTATAAGATTCCCGTTGTTCCACACAGGCCTTGAACCGGTAATCCCGCGCAGTGTTTTACTGATTTCCTTGATGCTTACACCGTTCTGCAGAGCAATTGAAATAAGACGTCCTATAGCCTCGGCAAGAGCAGCAGTATCTCCTCCGTTTTTGCCTATGTTGGCAAAAACTTCAATCGGCTGGTCATTTTCATCAACATTTATTGTGACATACAGAGACCCCTGTCCGGTGTTAAGTTTTGTTGTAATTCCTCTTAATACACTGGGTCTGCCTTTTGTGATTATTGCGGCTGTACCGGAAGTTTTCTTTTTGTTAATCCCTCTGCTTAATACCTGCTCGGAACGGCTTCCGTCACGGTATATTGTGACACCCTTGCATTTAAGGTCATGAGCCATTTTGTAAACAGTTTCAACATCTTTTTCTGTTGCACTATTGGGGAAATTTACTGTTTTTGATACTGCGTTGTTTGTAAATTCCTGAAATGCAGCCTGCATGCGGATGTGCCATTCAGGTTCAATATCATGAGAAGTGACAAATATCTTTTTTATTGATTCAGGAATTTCATCTATTTTTTGAACTGAACCGTCATCGGCAATTTTGCGGACAAGATCTTCCGAATAAAGTTTTTCTTCTTTTAAGCGCTCAATAATCAGAGGATGAATTTCCGGAAGCTTATCATTATCCATAACATTTCGTGTAAATGATAATGCAAAAATTGGTTCTACACCGCTTGAGCAGCCGGATATAATACTGATTGTACCTGTGGGAGCAATTGTTGTACGGGTTGAGTTTCTTAAAGGCGGTTCGTTACGCTCACCGTAAATACTCTGCTGAAATGCAGGGAAAGATCCCCGCTGCAGAGCCAGTTCCTGTGATTTCCTCTTTGATGTGTCTTCAATGAAGCTCATAACTTGTTTTGCAACGTCAATTGCTTCTTCTGAATTATACGGAATGTCAAGATTCATCAGAAGGTCCGCAAACCCCATAACACCAAGCCCTATCTTGCGGGATTTTTTAGTCTGTTCTTCAATACTTTTAAGGGGGAATTTATTCATATCAATTACATTATCAAGAAAATGTGTCGCATTTCTTACAGTGTCTTCAAGTTTTTCAAAATTTATCTCTGCAATACCATCTTCCTTTTTAATCATTTTTGCGAGATTAATTGAGCCGAGGTTACATGATTCGTAAGGAAGAAGCGGCTGTTCTCCGCAGGGATTAGTTGATTCAATTGCACCTAATTTCGGAGTAGGATTGCCTCTGTTTATTTCATCAAGAAAGATTATGCCTGGTTCACCGTTTTTCCATGCTCTGGTAACGATCTCCCTGAAAACCTCTTTTGCATTGAGTTTTCCTGCATGTCTGCCGGAATGGGGATTTATGAGGTCGTAATCATCATCATTTTCAAGAGCATTCCAGAATGCATCGGTTACTGCAACTGAAATATTAAAGTTATTCAGTTTTTTGTCTTCTTCTTTTGATTTTATAAAATCTAAAATATCAGGATGGTCGACTCTGAGTATTGCCATGTTTGCACCGCGCCTGGTTCCGCCTTGTTTAACAGTTTCCGTTGCGATATCAAATACGTGCATAAATGAGATGGGGCCTGAAGCAATACCCAATGTTGATTTTACGATATCATTTTGGGGACGGACTTTTGAGAATGAAAATCCAGTTCCGCCGCCTGATTTGTGAATCATTGCAGTGTTTTTTATGGTTTCAAATATCGATTCCATGGAGTCCTCAACAGGCAGAACAAAGCATGCAGAAAGCTGGCCGAGTTCCCTGCCTGCATTCATCAGGGTAGGGGAGTTAGGCATGAATTCAAGCCGGGCCATCATGCTGTAAAATTTATTTTCTGTGGATTCCAGGTCAGATTCAGGGTCGTAAAATTTATCAGCTTTGGCAATGTAATGAGCAACGCGCCTGAAAAGTTCTTCAGGTGTCTCAATTACATTTCCATTCATGTCTTTTTTAAGATATCTTTTTTCCAGTACCTTTTGAGCATTGGCAGAGACCTCTGGTTTTACAGGAGGTGATAAATCCACAGGGTCATCCTCAATTTTGATTTTATTGTCTGGTGTCAATTTTTTATCCTGAGGCAATAAAATTGTTTCTCCTTCAATTATAATTGAATTCGATGAATTGTGGCCGTTGTCGTCGAAGTCGAACAGATTTTTATCTGTCCGGCTGTTTAAGTCAGTATCTTTAGACATAAAAGGTCTCTTTTTTTAAGAAGTTTATGGTATGATTAACGCTTATAACTTAAGAAGTGTAAATGAAAAAGTCAAGATTAAAATACTATATATTGTATTTTTTTATATTTTTTTTCAATAAATAGTACTATTTGCTTTTAAATGAACAAAATAGCTCTTGACATAAGGTTAAACAATCACTATATTTACAGGTCTTCTTCGGGGCGAGGTGGAATTCCTCACCGGTGGTTAAAGCCCACGTGCCTTCAGGGTATTCCTGTAAGGCTGAACCAGTGAAATTTTGGTGCCGACGGTAATAGTCCGGATGAAAGAGGCAGACACAAAAATTAAAATATTTTGCCTTATAAACCCCGAAAGAAAAATAATTCCGGGGTTTTTTTAATGAATGAAGAATTTTTTATGAGAAGAGCTATTGCGCTGGCAAAAAAAGGCAGAGGCAGTGTCTCTCCCAATCCCCTTGTAGGAGCTGTTATAGTAAAGAATGGTAGGGTAATTTCTGAAGATTATCACAGGCTTTACGGAGATTATCATGCTGAACGCAATGCAATATTGAAAGCTGAACCTGATGCTGTAAAAGGTTCGGTTCTCTACGTAAATCTCGAACCATGCAGCCATCTTGGTAAAACCCCTCCTTGTACTGATATAATAATTTCTTCCGGAATAAAAAAAGTAGTAATCGGACAGGTTGACCCTAATCCTCTTGTTAAAGGTAAAGGAATTAAAAAACTTCGTGATAACGGCATTGAAGTAGTGAAAGGTGTATGTGAGGATGAATCAAAGCGGTTAAATGAAGTTTTCAATAAATTTATTACAAAGCATGAACCGTTTGTAACCCTGAAGATTGCCCAGACAATTGACGGTAAAATTGCTACGCGAAACGGGCTTTCTAAGTGGATTACAGGCGATATCTCGCGCAGGAGAGTCCACCTTTTAAGGAATGAGTATGATGCTGTTTTAATTGGAGCCGGAACTGCTATATCTGATAATCCAAAACTTACAGTAAGGCATGTAAAAGGCAGAACAGGTGTGCGTATCGTACTTGATTCTGTTTTGCGTATACCTGTTGATTCTGAGATTGTTGCAACAGCAGCAGAATACAAGAGCATTATTGCTACTACTAAAAGGGCTGCGAAGGGAAGAATCGAGATGTTTAAAGAAAAAGGCTGCAGTGTATGGAAGGTGCCTCAGGATGAAGCAGGCAGGGTCAGTATCCATGCTGTTTTGAAAAGAGCTGCAAGAGAGAATATTTCTTCAATACTTGTTGAAGGAGGAGGGGAAGTTTTTACTGCATTTATACGAAACGGAATGGCAGACAGAATAGTAGTATTTGTGGCTCCGAAAATTTTTGGCAGCGGAACAGAAAGTATCGGAGATTTATCAATTTTATCACCTGACAAGGCAGTTATGTTTAAGGAATTTTCGTGGAAAAAATCCGGTGCGGATATGATGTTTGACGGGAGGTTTTGATGTTTACCGGTATTATCGAAGAGATTGGAATTGTCCGAAAAGTGATCCCCGGAACCAGGGGAATAAAAATTATAATAGAAGCAAAAAGAATTATGGAAGATTGCAAAATAGAGGATTCTATTGCTGTAAACGGGGTCTGCCTGACCGTAACAGATGTTACAAAGGTGTATTTTACTGTAAATGCTGTTTCTGAAACATTGGAGCGAAGCACTCTATCGGTAATTAAAGCGGGAGCTAGGGTAAATCTTGAAAGGGCGTTGACATTAAATAAAAGGCTTGGGGGGCATATTGTACAGGGACATGTGGATTTAACCGGCAGAATTATCAATATTAAAAGTGACGGAGAATCCAGAATTGTGGAAATATCAAATCCTGATTTATCAAAAGAAAAATATATTGTTGAAAAAGGCTCTGTAACCCTTAACGGTGTAAGCTTGACAATTGCTGGAACGGGAAGAGGAAGTTTTAAAGTTGCAGTTATTCCCTACACATGGGATAATACGGTTTTCCGTTATGCAAAACAGGGCGACAGAATAAATATTGAGTTTGATATTATTGCTAAATATGTTGAGAAAATGGTATCAATAAATCCTGAGAAGGAAAGCAGTTTAACACTGGATAAACTGCGTTCTTTGGGTTTTTAATTTCATTTAAATTATTTATACTGTAAGAGAGGTTGATTAAACTATGTCAGTACTTGATTCTATTGAAGACGCTATTGAAGATATTAAAAATGGCAAAGTAATCATTGTTGTTGACGATGAAGACCGTGAGAATGAAGGTGATTTTGTTGCAGCAGCCGAATATGCAACAGCAGACACGATAAATTTTATGGCAAAATACGGTAGAGGGCTTATCTGTATTGCAATGAGAGAAGAGAGATTAAATCAACTCGGCATTGAAGAAATGGTAAGGCATAATACTTCTCTGCTCGGAACATCTTTTACCGTGTCTGTAGATGCTGCACATGGAATAACAACAGGTATAAGCGCTCATGACAGAGCAGAAACCGTTAGAGTATTAATTGATCCCAAATCACGGCCTGATGATCTTGCAAGGCCGGGCCATATTTTTCCTCTGAAAGCTGAAAAAGGGGGAGTTTTAAGCAGGGCAGGTCACACAGAAGCAACTGTTGATTTTGCAAGACTTTCAGGCCTCTATCCTGCAGGCATGCTGTGTGAAATAATGGATGATGACGGAACAATGGCAAGGCTGCCCAGGCTGCTTGAAGTGGCAAAACAATTCGGGTTGAAAATTGTAAGTATAAGGGATTTAATTGAATACCGTAATCATAATGATAAACTTGTAAGGCTTGTTGTTACAACGAAATTTCCTACAAAATTCGGAGAGTTTACACTTCATCTTTATGAGAGCGACATTGATGAGCATCATCATCTTGCTCTTGTTAAGGGAGATATCTCAGGTGATGAACCTGTTATGGTCAGAGTGCATTCCGAATGCCTTACAGGGGATGTGTTCGGTTCTATGCGGTGTGATTGCGGAGACCAGCTTGCTATGGCTATGAAGCAGATTGACAAGGAGGGAAGAGGAGTTTTTCTATACATGCGCCAGGAAGGCAGGGGGATTGGTTTGAGCAATAAAATTAAAGCATACAGGCTGCAGGATCAGGGAAGGGATACTGTAGAGGCAAATGAAGATCTCGGTTTCCCTGCAGACCTCCGTGATTACGGTGTTGGTGCACAGATTTTAAAGGATCTTGGAGTATCCAAAATAAAGCTTCTTACAAATAATCCTAAAAAGATAATAGGATTAAAGGGTTACGGGCTGGAGGTTGTGGAGAGGATCCCAATTGAAATAGCTGCAAACCATGTGAACTGCAGGTATCTTCAGACCAAGCGTGACAAACTGGGACATTTGATATCACCTGATATGATTATTGTGAAAAATACATAAAAAAATGTATATTAAAAATCTTGTTAAGGAGGGCGGCATGATTAATACTATTCAGGGCCAACTTAAGGCAGAAGGCAAAAAATTCGGAATAGTGGTAAGCAGGTTCAATGAATTTATTACTACGCGTCTGTTAGAAGGATCTTTTGACTGTATAAACAGACACGGGGGGGAGGAGGAAAATATCACAGTTGTCTGGGTGCCGGGATCATTTGAAATACCTACTGTTGCAAAAAAAATGGCTGAATCCGGTAATTATGATGCTGTTTTATGCCTTGCTGCAGTTATAAGAGGCGGTACGCCGCATTTCCAATACGTTGCATCTGAGGTTACAAAGGGAGTAGCACAGATTGGAATGCAGACAGGTATACCGACAATTTTCGGTGTGCTTACAACCGACACAATTGATGAGGCTATTGAAAGAGCCGGAACCAAGAACGGCAACAAGGGATGGCAGGCAGCTCTTAGTGCAATTGAAATGGCAGATCTTATCGGGAGAATTTAATGAGAAAAGTGTTGTTATGGCATATTGCGCTGATTGCGGCAATTTTTTTTGAAAATGCACTGAGGGCTCAGCAGTTTGACTGGAATACTATATCAGCCAAAACAAATATAAGCTCTTCATCTGTATCTGATTATGCAGCATGGTTCGGAACTGAAGGGGGAATTGTAAGAGTGGACCCGAAGTCATCTGTGATTTCATATCTGACCAAAACAGAAGGGCTTGCATCCAGGGAAATCACTTCAATAGCTTCAGGTGCAGACGGCTCTGTATGGATTGGTTTCCAGAGCGGCCATATGCAGCATTACAGCTCTTCGTCCGGATTATGGGATACAATTGAGGATTATATCGATCATCCGATAACATATATTGATCTGTCTGGTGATTCGCTATTTGTAGGGCTTGATATAGGAGTCAGCCTGTACATTGTATCAAAAAAAGAGGTTAAGGAGACTTACAGGCACCTTGGAACAGATGTTGACAGAGATATTACTGCAAATTTTATTGTGCATAACAAAAGTTATATTATTGCGGCAACAGACCAGAGCATAAGTATTGCAAAAATAAATTCTGCAAATCTTCTTGACCCGTCTGCATGGCAGAATATTTCAAAAACAGAAGGGCCGGGAGGGCTTAATGTAAACAGCATGGTGCTGTCTGAAAGCGGAGAATTGTTTGCAGGCTCAAATTCCGGTGGTTACTCATGGAAAGATAATGTATGGCAGAAAATTTATTCGGGACAGGTGTTAAGTCTTTTAATGTTTAATAATAAACTTTATCTTACTGATAAAAATGGAATGTTAAGAAGAGATGGCGCAAATTGGACACCAGTAACGGGCAGCCCTGCAAATCTTGAATTTCTTTCAGCAGGTTCTGATAAAATATGGGGAGCAGCAGATGCGTCAATATGGAGCTATACTCCTGATTCGGGACTCTGGAATTCTTATAAAATTGATTCAATAACAAACAATCTTATAACTTCCGCATTTCTTGATGATATGGGAAGAGAATGGGTCTGTTCGAGAGGCGGCGGGTTTTTTTTAAAAAGAAGTTCCGGATGGACCATTTTCGATCGTTCTTCTGAACAGGAAATGTGGTCAAATGAGATTATGTGTATAGCGGAAGATTCAAATAAAAATATCTGGACAGGTTCGTGGGGGGGAGGAGTTTATTCTGTTGACACAACAGATGTTATAACGAGGTATCATCCGAAAAACGGATATTTGGCAGGTGTATCTGAAGATCACAACTATTGTGTTGTCAGAGACATGGTAAAAGACAACTATGATAATCTTTGGATGCTGAACTATCGTGCGGTAAACGGCCTTCCTCTTGTATGTGTGCATAATAATAACTGGATATATTTCGGGGGAAGTGACGGAATAAACAGTATAAAATTGATTTCAATTTCCGTTGATGCAGCAGGAAGAAAATGGATCGGTTCGGAAGATAAAGGGATCTATGTTTTTGACGATTTCGGAACACCGGAACAGCGTACAGATGATATTGTTACGCATATTTCAAGTTCTGACGGCCTTGGATCGAACACTATTACCGGGATTGCAGGAGACAGAGACGGTATTATGTGGGTTGGGACTCCCAACGGATTGTATACCATATATGAAAATTCAATTAGCCGTCATTACGGCCTTGTTTCAGATAATATTAAGGATGTTGCTGTAGACGGTGCAAATAATATCTGGGTCGGAACTGATGAAGGACTGAATTTTTTCTCTCAGTCGGAATACAAATGGTATCTTTTTACAGAAGAGAATAGTTATCTTGTAAGCAATGATATTTCATCACTTTTTTTTCATAAAATGAGTGGGAAGCTTTACGTATCGACAAGCCATGGGATAAGTGTAATTTCCACACCTTTTTCAGAACCTTTGAAAAAATTAACATCAGTAAAGATTTATCCAAATCCTTTCATACCGGAAAAATATGGAAAAGTACTTATTGATAATCTGGCATTGAATAGTGTTGTTGCAATTTATACATCAAGTGGTTATCTTATAAGGTATTTTTCGAAAAATCAAATTCTGGGCAGACAAATATTCTGGGATGGTAATGATGACAGGGGGAATAAAGCTGCAAGCGGTATCTACATTGTAGTAGTTGAAAATGGCAGCAGGGAAAGAACGACAGGCAAGATTGCCCTTGTAAGATAAATTCCTTTTTTATAAATGAGTCTATTTAAAAAATGTTAAAAAAATTATACATCAGGAATTATGCATTAATTAATGAGCTGGAAACGGATTTTCATGCCGGCCTTAATATTATTACAGGTGAAACGGGTGCCGGGAAATCGATTATAATAGGAGCAATGGGCCTGCTGCTCGGAGACAGGGCGCAGAAAGATTCAGTAAGGCAGGGTGCGGAAAAAGCAGTTGTGGAAGGTGTTTTTTATGTCCCGAAAGCAGCAGCAGCAGAAGCAGTGAAGAATTTAATTGAATTAGACAGAGATGAATTAATTATCAGGCGGGAGGTTTTTTCAAACGGGAGAAGCAGGGCTTTTGTTAATGACTCGCCTGTTACAGGTGCAGTACTTTCCCAAATAGGTAATTCCCTTGCAGACCTGCACGGCCAGCATGCTCATCAGGCTCTGCTTAATGCAGATACGCACATAAGATACCTTGACAGCTTCGGTATGGATAAAGATCTGCTTGATAAATTGAATGATTCATTTTCAAGATTTACTGCTTTGAACAGAAAGCTCGAAAAGCTTGTTTCCCTACAGAAAACAGCAAAGGAGAAACAGGAGCTTTTGCAGTTTCAGGTGAAGCAAATTTCAGATGCAGATCCCAAACCTGGAGAAGAAGAAGAACTGGAAAAAGAAGATAAAATTCTTTCCAATGCAGAAAAGATATTCCAGACTGCAGCAGAGCTTCAAAAGATGCTGTACGAAGGAGAAAATTCCGTATCTGAAAACCTTTCACAGGCTGTTTCTCTTTTTACAACGCTTGTAAGGATTGACCCCGGCCTTGAAAAATGGCAGAGCGAATGTGATTCCGCGAGGATTGCAGTAGAAGAGATAAGTATCGGGTTGAGTGAGTATGTATCCTCTGTCGAATTTGATCCTGAAAAACTTCAGGAGATAAGAGACAGGCTGGGGCTGTTCTCAATGTTGAAAAAGAAATACGGAACAACAATCGAAGAAGTTTTAAATTTTTTCAATACAGCCAAAGATGAGCTTGACTCAATTGAAAATGTCGAAGAACAGATAAACTCTGTAAAGCTTGATCTTTCAAAAGAGATTAGCCTGCTTACTGATTTCTGCATAAGTGTTTCTGAAATGCGTATGGAACTGGCAAAGAAACTGGAGCTGAGAATAGAAGAATCTCTCAGAGAACTGGGGCTTGGCAAAGCAGTTTTTAATGTCAAATTGATCAGGAACAGTTCGGATTCAGGCCCTGTAGTTATTGATAATGTTCGATATAATGTTACCTCTGATGGAATTGATAAGGCGGAATTTTTCATATCTCTTAACAGCGGGGAATCCATACGCCCTCTTGCAAAAGTAGCATCCGGCGGTGAAATATCGCGGATAATGCTCTCCCTTAAAAAAGTATTTGCAGAGACAGATCAGATTCCTGTTTTGATCTTTGATGAAATTGACAGCGGTATTTCAGGCAGAATTGCGCGTATTGTCGGGAAAAAACTTAAAGAAGTATCACTTAATCACCAGGTAATATGTATTACGCATCTGCCGCAGATTGCGTCTCTCGGAGATGCGCATTACAGCGTTTCTAAAAATGTTGACAACGGGCGCACACTTACAAATATCCGAATTCTTTCAGACAATGAGAGAGTAGCGGAGATTGCAAAACTGCTTGGAGGAGAATCCGTAACTGAATCTGCCCTGCAGAGTGCAAGAGAACTGATTTTTGAAGAAAGGTAATAGATGCTTTATATGGATAAACTGGTTGTAGTCGGCGGGAAAAAACTTGAGGGCAGTGTCAGAATAAGCGGAGCAAAAAATGCAGTGCTTCCAATAATGGCAGCAACTCTGCTTTGCGATGGAAAGTATGAAATTAGTAATGTCCCGCAGCTTAAAGATGTAAAAACAATGGCAAAATTGCTTGCAAGTATAGGAATAGAAATCAAATTTGAAAATGACAATGTTGATATTTTTTCACAAACGTGTTCAAGCCTGGAAGCTCCTTACGATTTGGTAAAAACAATGAGGGCCTCAATTTACGTGCTTGGGCCGCTTGTTGCGAGATTCGGTTATGCAAAAGTTTCTCTTCCCGGAGGATGTGCATGGGGCCCGCGGCCGGTTAACCTGCACATTGAGGGATTAAGACGCCTCGGTGCAGAAATAGAGATTGATAGCGGATATATTGTAGCAAAAGCTGAAAAATTAAAGGGCACGCATATCTCTCTTGATCTTCCGAGTGTGGGTGCAACAGGCAATTTACTAATGGCTGCCTCTCTCGCAGAGGGAACAACAATTATTGAAAATGCTGCCAAGGAGCCGGAGATTATTGCTCTTGCCAAATTTTTAAAATCTATGGGTGCAGATATAAAAGGTGATGGTACCGAGAGAATAGAAATTAAAGGAGTAGAAAAACTATCGCCTGCAGATTGTGAAATTATTCCGGACAGGATAGAAGCTGCAACTTTTATGGTCGCAGCGCATATTACCGGAGGTGATGTAATAATAGAAAACATGTTACCTGAGCAGGTATCGGCAGTTACAGACAAGCTGATTGACAGCGGCGCTGAAATTGAGATAAACGGCAGATCTATGCATGTAAGTTCTGACGGAAGAGTGTCGCCTGTTGATGTAACAACCGCTGTTTACCCTGGATTTCCCACAGATATGCAGGCTCAATGGATGGCTCTGATGAGTATAGCTTCCGGTTCATCAATAATCACAGATACTATTTTTCATGACAGATTTACTCATGTAGCAGAACTAAAACGTCTTGGCGCTGACATTACTCTTGATAATAATGTTGCAGTTGTTAAGGGATCAGAATATCTCTCAGGTGCTCCTGTTATGTCAACAGATCTGCGTGCAAGTGCATCACTTATTTTGGCCGGCCTTGTAGCAAGAGGCAGAACAGATGTTTCACGTGTCTATCATATAGACCGCGGATACGAAAAAATAGAAGAGAAGCTTAAAAGCCTTGGAGCTGAAATATGGAGAGACAGAGAAGCTCTTATTACATGAAATTATAAAGTCTTAGACGGGAATAAAAATGTCCTCTTTTGTACATCTGCATAATCACACACATTATAGCCTGCTTGACGGTGCATGCCGTATTATTGATATGGTTGAGACTGCCAAAAAGTATAACATGGAAGCTATTGCAATTACAGACCATGGGAATATGTTCGGGGCAATACCATTTTATAAAAAAGTAAAGGCTGCAGGAATAAAACCTATCATAGGAATAGAAACTTATGTTGCCCCTGATGTTGATTCTTCGGGAAATAAAGATAATAGAAAGAAAGGGGAATCCAGGGCTTTCCATCTAATACTTCTTGCAAAAGATATTAAAGGATACGTGAATCTTATGAAATTGAGCTCTTATGCATACATTAAGGGCTTTTATTATAAACCGCGTATTAACAAGGAGATTCTTAAAGAACACTCAGAGGGGCTTGTATGTATGAGCAGCTGCATACAGGGGGAAGTACCGTATAAAATAATCAGAGGCGATTACGAAGGAGCACGGAAAGCTGCTGTTTTCTTCAGGGATCTTTTTAAGGATGATTATTATCTTGAATTTCAGGATCACGGTATTAAAGAGGAAGAAATCGCACGCAGGGGGCTGATTGAACTTTCAAAAGAGCTGAGCATTCCCGTTGTAGCTACAAACGATATCCATTACCTGAAAAAGGAGCATGCAAAAGCTCAGGATATACTTTTATGTATACAGACAGGCAAGGATTTTGATGATCCTAAGCGTATGAGGTTTACATCTGATCAGAATTATTTTAAATCTCCAAAAGAGATGGAAGCACTCTTTAAGGATATACCTGAAGCAATATCCGCAACATTGGAGATTGCAGCAAAGTGCAACCTTACTCTTGATCTTGATACAAATTATCTGCCTAATTTTACAGTACCGGAATCAGGAGGAGAAGTATCCCTTGATGATTATTTTGAGAAAAAGTGCCGTGAAGGGTTAACAAAACGGTATAAGACTGTCACACCCGAACTTGAGGAGAGATTCAATTACGAACTTTCAATAATTAAAAAGATGGGTTATACCGGATATTTTCTGATTGTGATGGATTTTATCGAGTATGCCAGGAGCCAGAAAATACCTGTGGGGCCGGGAAGAGGCTCTGCTGCAGGGAGTGTTATTGCTTATGTTCTTGGTATTACAAATATTGACCCGATTAGGTATGATTTGATTTTTGAGAGATTTCTCAATCCCGAAAGAATTTCAATGCCTGATATTGATATTGATTTTTGTTATGAGAGGCGGGAAGAAATAATCAAATATGTCAGGCAGAAATACGGCGAAAATAATGTAACACAGATTATCACTTTCGGAAGAATGAATGCCAGAGCTGTAATTCGGGATGTGGGAAGAGTCCTTAAAATTTCCTACGGAGAAGTAGACAGAATTGCTAAAATGATTCCTGTACAGCCAGGAACAACACTTAAAGAAACTTTCAGAAAAGTCAAAGAATTTCGTGAAGCATGCGAAAAGGATGAAATCCACAGGCGGCTTTATGAATATTCTCTTGTGCTGGAAGGCCTTGCAAGACATGCTTCAACTCATGCTGCAGGCGTTGTAATTACTCCAGGTGAATTAACTGATTACGTCCCTCTTTACAAATCTGCTCACGGGGATGTAACAACCCAGTACGAGATGAAATCTCTTGATGAAGTTGGTGTGCTTAAAATGGATTTTCTGGGCCTTCGGACGCTTACTGTTATAGATCAGACTGTAAGAGCATTAAGGGACAGAGGAATTGATATTGATATAGACACTATACCCCTTGATGATGAAGAAACTTTTAAAATTTTTGCAAACGGAGAAACAATAGGTATTTTCCAGTTTGAAAGTACCGGCATGAGAGAGTATCTCCGTAAACTGCAGCCCACTGTGATTGAAGATATAATTGCAATGAATGCTCTTTACCGCCCGGGCCCGATGAACTGGATTGAAGATTTTATTGATTACAAACACGGAAAGAAAAAAGTCGAGTACCTGCACCCTGTTGCAGAACCTGTACTTAAAGAAACTTTCGGAGTCATTATTTATCAGGAACAAGTGATTAAAATAGCTAATGTTCTTGCAGGTTTCAGCCTTGGCGAAGGCGATGTATTAAGAAAAGCTATGGGTAAAAAAGACACTGTATTGATGGATAAAAAGAAGGCGGATTTTATAAAAGGCGCCAGGGAACTTCACAATATACCGGAGAAAAGATCAGAAGAAATATTTGCACTTATTTACAAATTTGCCGAATACGGCTTTAATAAATCCCATGCAACATGTTATTCAGTTGTAGCATATCAAACTGCATATCTTAAAGCGCATTATCCAAAAGAGTTTATGGCAGCAAACCTTACAAGCGAAATGGGAAACTCAAGCCGTGTTGTAACTTTGATAAATGAATGCAGCAGGCTTGGAATAAAAGTACTGCCACCGGATGTAAATGAGAGCTATTATTATTTTTCGGTTACTGATGATGGAATCAGATTCGGCCTTGGAGCAATAAAGAATGTCGGTAAGGGCGCAATAGAATCAATAATTGAAGAACGTGAAAAAAGCGGAAAATTTAAAACACTGTATCAATTCTGTCAAAATATAAATTTACGGCTTAATAATAAAAAAGTAATTGAAAGCCTTGTACAATCCGGTGCAATGGATTCTCTGGAGGGTACAAGAGCGCAGAAAGCAATTTTTCTGCCGAGGGCATTAAGTATGGCTCAGAACCGCAAACAGGATCTGATAAAAGGCCAAACCTCGATTTTTGGAGAAAGTGAGGATAATCTTAAGCTGGAACCTGATCTCCCGGAAGTTGAGCCCTGGCCGCAGGAAGAGATGCTGCGCAAAGAAAAGGCACTCCTTGGAATATATGTATCAGGACATCCGCTTTTAAAGTTTAAAGATGATGTTAATGCAATTGCACGTCCTGAGATTGAACATATAGACAGAAAAAAATCAGGAGCCGTTGTAAGAATCTGCGGTATTATAACAGAATTGAAAACAAACCTCGACAGAAAAAACCGTAAAACAGCATTTTTTACACTTGAAGATTTTACCGGTACTGTAAGAGTAATAGCATTCTCAAGCATTTATGAAGAGTATGAAGAACTGATAAGAATTGATGAGATGGTTGTTGTCAAGGGTAAGGTGGACAGAAGAGACGAAGATTCGGAACCGAATATAATCTGTTCTGAAGTTATGCCTCTTGAAAATGCAAGATTGAAGTTTATTAAAAAATTGTGTGTAAACATTAATACGGATTTAATTAATGAAAACGATGTTTATGCAATGAAAGATCTTGTAAAAAAATATCCGGGCAATTGCACTTTGCTTTTAAATGTAAAAAATAATGGTTCTGATATACTTCTGCAGTCAAAAGATTTCAGTATTAATCCTGTACCGCAGCTCCTTTCCAATCTCCGATCTATAGTCGGGGATGACAATGTATGGTTTGAGGGATGATTATATTTGCTATTCACGAATTAATCCACGAATTCTCACGAATTAAAAAAAATGATTGGAGATTTTCAGATGCCGGCAAGAATCTTCAATTCTGTCTTTCCCGCGAAAGCGGGAAACCAGGGAGGTGTGGAGGAATTATATACATTTGTGATTAACCCTTCCGCCCCTGGATTCCCAATAAAAGATTTTGGGAATGACACCCCCTATGGTACCGTCATATGCGGAGATTTTCAGATGCCGGCAAAACAACTCTGCCATATACCTTTATACCATATACCGTCTTTTGTCTTATCCCTTATCCCTTATCCTTTTTCCTTGTTTTTCCTTTGCGTGCGTTGCGGGCGCTGCGAGAGAACACCAGGGCGGAAATTTCCCTACAACGGGCGTTCGTTTTTCAATATTTTTTTAAGGCAAGGCGTCAATATAAACAGGGTTAGTCATGCAGAAGAATTCCTTCTCGTTTAATACAGTTATTAATTTTCCCCTGATATATCCTTTGGAAATATTTGACGATACTCTGATGTATTCATTAAAGTTATATTTATTTTCAAATGATGTAATTTCATAAACTATAGATTCTTCCTTATTGACAATATCTCCGGCGTAGATTATGCATTTCTTAAGAGTCCCGAACTCAGGAGACGATTGACAATGAATGCTGACAGCAGCCAAATCATTTTTCAGAATCTCCCCGGGCCCCGCGTTTGTATTGTAATTACCTTCGGTATGTATGTTCATGAAAGGGCCGGAACTAATAACCGTGTTTCCATTCCTGATTGAATCAAGAAGAGATTTGTAATTCATGATTTTTTTTGACAGTAGAACTCCTGTTCTCATCTGTCCGAAAATGTGTTTATCGTATTCTTCTTTGACAGATAGAAAAGCAGTGCCGACATGTATAAATCTGTTAAAAAAGCCGTGAGAATCGCTTCCTGCTGCGATTGAAATTTTTCTCCCGCTTAGTAAAAGAGATATCCATTTTTGTATTCCTTTCTTAAAAGCATCGTTATTTTGTCCGTTAAGAATTTGTATCCCGGTGAGCTTTTTATGAAAATAATCAGGCGATGTCCAGGAATCTCTGTTAAGTAATAATTTTTGTAAAAGCGGGATTTTTACTTCAGGATGCGCTGCAAATGCAATTGATTGTTTTTCAATTCTATCCAATACATTTTTTACAGAAATGTCTGGTTTGTTTGACAGTAATTTTTCGGCACTGTCACCTGATCCTGGAATAAATTTTCTGTTATTAATAACCAGGAGGTGAATATTTCTTCCTTTGGAGTTACCGCATGAAACCTCTTCTCCGGGGAGAATTATAAAAGGCTGCTGTTTATTTAAATCAGAAACGTCTTTTTTAAAGGTTGTCCATTTTGTTAATTTCGGATCTTTTTTAAGATAGTCAGATTGCATATTGTCAAGGTCGTAGGAATGGTCTGTAACTGCAGCCCATTGAAGGCCTGCAGCTTTTCCCATTTCCACAATAGCATTAATGGGAGAGCCGAATTCAACCTGATCCGAAGTATATGAAGAATGGGTGTGAATATCGCCGAAAACTGCAGTATACGAACCTGGAAGATGACTGCTGGAGATGTAAACTTCAAGAGGCCGGTTAATACCTGTGTTGTATGTGCTGTTGAAAAATGTATAAGTTCTTTTTTTTCGCTTCAGATTTATAGTAAAATTAATTCGAATTTTGCCGTGAATATTCTTATCCGGCTCATAAAAAACAATTTTATGCCACATAGGTTTATTGAGATTTTCTGCTATGTCTGTTATTTCTACGGTTTTTTTCTTTGCTCCGGATTCTATCTCTGCTTTGACAGGCATAAGAGTGCACGGATATTTATCTGAATCTTTCACAAGAATCAGTATAGGTAATTTCCTGTTTAATTCAAGCCTGGAAGGAACGTCAATGATAACCTCAGGCAGGTTTTTTGAGATGAGACTGAATCCAAAAAATTTATAGTGAATCTCTGCATACAGAGAAATAAATGGTAAAATGTGTGTAATGTCTTGCATGAAACTCCTTAAATGCTGTTATTTGTTACGGTCATGATTCGCTATTCTTTAATTTTATCTCCCTTCCAAAAAACGCTGGTATTAAAAATGGATAGCAGCAGAATAGTCAAAGTGTAAACTGCAAAAAAAAGTTTATAAAGTACAATATCCATTAAAAGGTATAGCTTCTTTAATATTGAAAGAGGTTTAAATAATATAACTGCATCTGATAAAGTTATTAATAAGAATCCTGATATGCCGTACAATAATTCACCGCTGAATGTTAAAATAAGGCTCGCCCATAATGCAATTATTGAGAAAAACAGAAGCCCGATAGAGAGAATATCTCTCTTCTTTGTACCTATAGCCCATCTCTTTCTCTGAGATATGAAATCGTTTATTCTGCTTACAGGACGGGTAAAGACTCCGGAGTTAAGAGAAAGAGAGAAAACAACTTTTGCATCCTTCTCTTTTACAGCTTTGCGCATAAAGGCATAGTCTTCTGTAGGATGGTATCCGAATCCTCCGATTTCCATGAAAAGTTTTCTATATACTGCAAAGTTATTTCCGAATATTGAAAGAGGACGGCCTGTGTTTGCCGCTGCCATTCCCATTGAACAGAATAAAATCCAATCGAGTGATTGAAGACGGCTGAACAAAGATGAGAATCGGTTGTTTTTGTATTTATCAAGAAACAGAAACCCTGATACAATTGTATTGTTATCAGGCATCTTTTCTAACATTTCCCTGATCCAGTTTCGCGGAACTTCACAATCTGCATCAGTAAAAAAAAGAATTTTACCTGAAGATATATCAGCTCCCGAATTCAGTGCATTACTTTTTCCGGACAAATTGCTGTTGTTTTCATTCAAATGCAGGATTTTTACATTTCTGAATTCAAAAGAAAATTTTTTCATGATTTGGCCGGTATTGTCAGATGACCTGTCATTAACAAGAACGATTTCCAGAAGATTTTCAGGATAGTCCAGATTGTCAAGGGAATCAAGGCAATAAGTAATTACATTCTCCTCATTACGTGCTGCAACAATGACTGATACAGATGGCAGATTTCTTACAGCACAAGATTCTTTCTTGTGAATTGCCAATGAAATGGCAATAGAAAAAATAAAATAAAGAAAAATGATAGTAATATAAATAAACGGCACCAGAATTCTCCACAAAGAATGGGTTTGTTTTACTTTTGAAGAAATAATAAGGCTGAAAACTTACAAAAGCAAGAAAAATTTTAATTGACCATACAAGTAAATTTTTGTACATTATACGACCGGAGTATATTACAGTAAATTCTAATTTAAATATAGATTTTGGAGGTAGCATATGTTTAAGATATCAAAAGAATATCGGCTGAAGATCGGCCTTGCAGAAATGCTTAAAGGCGGCGTAATTATGGATGTCACAACTGCTGAACAGGCAAAAATTGCTGAAGATGCAGGAGCTGTTGCAGTTATGGCACTTGAAAGAATTCCTGCTGATATAAGAGCTCAGGGCGGAGTGGCCCGTATGTCCAATCCTGCAATGATCAAGGATACTATGAAATCTGTTTCTGTTCCTGTAATGGCTAAGTGTCGTATCGGCCATTTTGCAGAGGCACAGATTCTTCAATCTCTTGGTGTTGATTTTATTGATGAAAGTGAAGTCTTAACACCTGCTGATGATAAGTACCACGTTGACAAATGGGGATACAAGGTTCCCTTTGTATGCGGATGCAGAGAACTCGGCGAGGCTTTGCGCAGAATTTCAGAAGGCGCTGCACTGATTCGTACAAAAGGTGAAGCAGGCAGCGGAAACATTGTTGAAGCTGTACGCCATATGAGAATGGTTCAGTCAGGAATCAGAGAAGTTACAACTCTTCGTAACGAGGAACTTGTAACTAAAGCAAAGGAGATGGGTGTTTCTGTTGAGCTTTTGGAGTATGTAAAGAAGAATGGCAGGCTACCTGTGCCGAACTTTGCAGCTGGGGGAATTGCAACCCCTGCTGATGCGTCTTTAATGATGCAGCTTGGCGCTGAAACAGTATTCGTAGGATCCGGAATATTTAAATCGGAAGACCCTGCTGCAAGAGCAAAAGCAATAGTACTTGCTACCACACACTTTGATGATCCTGATGTTGTTGCAAAGGCTTCAGAAGGGCTTAAAGAAGCAATGCCGGGACTTGAAATCTCAAAGATTCCTGCTGAAGAGAGGCTTCAGGAGAGAGGCTGGTAAATGGCGAAAATTATTGGCGTTCTTGGTGTTCAGGGAGATTTTGCCCTGCATCATAAAATGCTGAAGCGCCTTGGCGTTCCGACTGTTATTGTTCGGACTTCTGATGATCTGCAGCAGTGTGACGGGCTTGTACTGCCCGGAGGCGAATCCACAACTTTTCTGAAACTGCTGAACAGTAACGGCTTGTTTGATATTGTAAAGGATTTTGCAGGCAGCAAACCTGTTATGGGAACGTGTGCAGGATTAATTGTCCTCGCTAAAAATGTCATAAATGATGATTTTAAAACTCTCTCTGTTCTTGATGTCTCAGTTGAGCGCAATGGTTACGGGCGTCAAATTGATTCTTTTATTGATGATGTACTTATACCTGTCTTCAGGGAAAAGAATATGTTCAGCGGAGTGTTTATTCGTGCTCCGCGTATCGTCTCTATTGGAAAAGGTGTTGAACCTATCGGCTTTTACGGCCAGGAACCTGTTATGGTGAAAAGTGATAATATTCTTGCCCTGACATTCCATCCTGAGTTAACGGAAGATACACGAATCCATGAGTATTTCCTTCAGGAATTTGTTGGAAAAATGTAATTAAGAACAAAAAGCCCCTGACTGAATGAAAGCAGGGGCTTTTTTGTTTGAATTAAAATCTTCATTTTATTTTTGACGAAAAATTTATACTTTTTGATTGTACTTTAATTTTATCTTGTTTGTGTAAATTCTTTTCTGTAAAATTGGTTCAAGGATTTTCTTATATTAAAAGTGGTAACAAAATTAAATAAGGAGAAAACCCATGAACCAGAAACAAGATAAGTTATTTGGATCAATAATGGAAGCACTAATTTCAGAGTGGCCGGAAATTTTTAGAGAGGTATTAGAAAGGTTGTTTAACGAGGCGATGACAATAGAGCGGAGTGAGTTTTTGGGAGCAGCGCCTTATGAGCGTACAAGTGAACGACTGGGTCATTC